>JALERU010000086.1 GCA_022764045.1 Clostridiales bacterium
GGCCTGAAGCCCCTGGTGAAGGCCACCGTGGACGACAAGCAGGAGGAGGACGAGGACATCGACGCCGACTACGTGGTCAACGAAAAGGCCCGGGCCGTCACCCTCACCGCCCGGGGCATCGCCAAGGCGGAAAAGACCTTCAACATTGAGAACCTCTCCGACCCGGAAAACTCCACCCTCTCCCACCACATCAACCAGGCCATCCGGGCCCGGGGTCTGATGAAGCGGGACATCGACTACGTGGTCAAGGACGGCGAGGTCATCATCGTGGACGAGTTCACCGGCCGCCTCATGTACGGCCGGCGGTACAACGACGGCCTCCACCAGGCCATTGAGGCCAAGGAAAAGGTCACCGTGGCCCGGGAGTCCAAAACCCTAGCCACCATCACCTTCCAGAACTACTTCCGCCTGTATAAAAAGCTCTCCGGTATGACCGGTACCGCCCTGACCGAGGAGGAGGAGTTCAGCGCCACCTATGAGCTGGACATCGTGGAGGTCCCCACCAACAAGCCCCTGGCCCGTGTGGACCACCCCGACGTGGTGTACAAAAACACCACCGGCAAATACCACGCCATCGTCCGCCAGATCGTGGAGTGCCACGAAAAGGGACAGCCCGTTCTGGCCGGTACCACCTCCATTGAAAAGTCCGAGCTCATCTCCAAGCTCCTCACCAAGCAGGGCATCAAGCACAACGTCCTCAACGCCAAGAACCACGAAAAGGAAGCCGAGATCGTGGCCCAGGCCGGTAAGTTCGGCGCCGTCACCGTGGCCACCAACATGGCCGGCCGTGGTACCGACATCATGCTGGGCGGCAACGCCGAGTTTTTGGCTAAAAACGACCTGCGCAAGGCCGGCCTCTCTGACGAGATGATCGCCGAGGCCACAGGCTTCGCCGAAACCGACAACCAAGAGATCCTCCAGGCCCGGAAACTGTTCTCCCAGGCCGAAGCCAAGCATAAAGAAGAACTGGCCCCCGAGGCCGATAAGGTTCGCGAGGCCGGCGGCCTGTTCATCCTGGGCACCGAGCGCCACGAGTCCCGCCGCATCGACAACCAGCTCCGGGGCCGTTCCGGCCGTCAGGGCGACCCCGGCGAGAGCCGCTTCTACCTGTCCATGGAGGACGACATCATGCGCCTGTTTGGCACCGAGCGGATGCAGAACATGATGGAAACTCTGAAGATCGACGACGACACTCCCATCGACGCAAAGGTCCTCTCCGGCGCCATTGAGAACGCCCAGAAGAAGGTGGAGTCCAAGAACTTCCAGGCCCGAAAGAACACCCTGGAGTACGACGACGTGATGAACGTCCAGCGTGAGGTCATCTACAAGCAGCGCCGCCAGGTGCTGGATGGCGAAAACATGGGCCAGTTCATCCGCAACATGATCCACCGCTGGATCGACTCCTCCATCCACGGCCACCTGGGCGAGGGCAAGCACCTCACCGCCGAGGCCTATCAGATGGCCACCGAGCCCTTCCGCGGCCTCTTCTTCCCCCCCGACCAGTTCCAGTACACCGACGAGGAGCTGGCCAAAAAGACCCCCGACGACCTCATCGAGGAGCTCAACCAGACCGCCCTGGCCGTCTACGACGCCAAGGAGACCGCCCTGGGCGACGAGCTCATGCGGGAGTTGGAGCGGGTGATGATGCTCCGGGTGGTGGACGAATACTGGATGGACCACATCGACGCCATGGAAGAGCTCAAGAAGGGCATCCAGCTCCGGGCCTACGCCCAGACCAACCCCGTGGACGCCTATAAGAAGGAAGGCTTCGAGATGTTCGAGGCCATGATCCAGGCCATCCAGGAAGAGACCATCCGCCGCATCGTGGTGGCCCGGGTCCAGACCAACGAGGTCCGTCGGGAGCGGGTGGCTAAGGTCACCGGCCAGTCCGGCGGCAGCGACGAGACCCTGAAGAAGGAGCCCGTCCGCAAAACCATCAAGATCGGCCCCAACGACCCCTGCCCCTGCGGCAGCGGGAAGAAGTATAAGAAGTGCTGCTACTTAAAGGATAAGGCCGCCCAGTAAGGCTCCCAACCACTTCCTGTAAAAGAAAGGCACTCCTATGTCATTTACCCAACAAACCCAACAGGGCGTCACCTTCCACACCGCCGACGCCTTCTCCGCCGCCGGGGGCGTGGTCCACGGCTTCGCCACCCGGCTGGGCGGGGTCAGCACCGGCCCTTATGCCCAGCTCAACCTGGGTGTCACCCGCCCCGATGAGCGCCAGGCCGTGCGGGAAAACTACCGCCGCTTCTGCGCCGCCATCGGCGCCGATGGGAACAGCCTGGTCATGACCCACCAGGTCCACGAGGACACCATCCGGGAGACCTCCCGGGGAGATGTTCTGGATGACCTGCTGGACCCCATGGGCTATGAGGCAGACGGCCTCATCACCAACCAGCCCGGCCTGTGCCTGACCATCTATTACGCCGACTGCATCCCCGTCCTGCTGTACGACCCGGTGAAAAAGGCCATCGCCGCCGTCCACTCCGGCTGGCGGGGCACCAGCTTGGGGATCGCCCCCAAGGCGGCCGCCAAGATGACCGCCCTGTACGGCAGCGACCCGGCGGACATCCTGGCCGCCATCGGCCCGGGCATCGGCCCCTGCTGCTTCGAAACCCACGACGACGTCCCCACCGCCATGGCCGCCCGGCTGGGGCCGGGCGTCACCCCCTTCTGCAAGCCCCTGGCCCACGGCAAGTTTGCCGTGGATCTGAAAGGTATCATCCGCTGGCAGCTAATCCAAGCCGGCTTGACGGACCGCCATGTGGACACCCTGGCCCTGTGCACCGCCTGCCACCCGGAGCTCTACTGGTCCCACCGGAAAATGGGGGACCAGCGGGGCAACCACGCCGCCATGCTCCAACTGCTCTAATCCCACCTCCTGCCCCTGTCCTCTTGGGGCCCTACACCCACAGCAAAGGAGACGATCCCCGTGCACAAATCTGACCGCCAAAAGACACAGTCTGTCAAACGGAAGCTGGAGCTCTTCCGTCAAAAACAAGAGGAAAAAAGCGTCACCCATCCTGTCCGGGCCTCCCTGCCCTTTCTCTGCGTCACAGGCGCCCTGATGACCGCGGTGGTCATCGCTGCCTCCTGCACCTTCTGCTATCAGGTCCAGGCCAAGGGCCAGTCTTTGGCCTTCTTTCAGGATGTGGAAACCTATGACGCCGCAGTCTCCCAGGCCGAGACCCGTGCCTCCAAAATCCTGGAGACCACCTACACCCTCAACAACGACCTCTCCGTTCAGGTCACCCTGGCCCCCAAGGACCAGGTGGAGGCCCTGCCCGGCGTGACCGGCTCCCTGATGGAAAGCATCCCGGAGCTGGCCCACCTGTACACCCTGTCTGTGGACGGGGTCCAGATGGGCGCTGCCGCCGACGCCGACACCATCACCCAGGCCCTGAACCTGGTAAAGGCTCACTACACCACCACCGAAACCCGCTCTTTGTACATCGACAGCCAAGTGGATATCCGCTATCAATATCTCCCCGCCGACACCCCCCAGGTCACCGCCCAGGAGCTGGCCGACGCCCTGCTGGCCCCCTCCCCCCGGACCTTCCCCTACACGGTCCAGGCCGGAGACACCATGGAGTCCGTTCTCGACCGCTTCGCCATGACCGAGGAGCGGTTCCGGGAACTCAACCCCGATTTGACCCTGGAGTCCGTCCCGGCCACCGCCGCCAGCCCCCTGGATGAGTTCCCCGAGGGCGAAGAGGCGGAGAACCAGGCTCAGGATGCCCAGCCCGCCAGCCAGCCCCAATCCGGAGAGGAGGCCCCCACCAAAGAGGACGAGGGAGCCGTCAACCTCACCGAGCTGTTGGGGGACCAGGGCTACACCCCCCTGGAGGAGGGCACGGAAATCACCATCGAGCAGTCCTGTCCCCCTCTGCTGGTCACCACCGTGGAGGAGATGAACCTCACCCGTGAGCTTCTCCCCCCCCTGGAGACCCAGGAGGACGCCACCATGTTCACCGGGCAGCAGCGGATCATTCAGGAGGGAGAGCTGGGCGAGGCCAGCGTCCTCTCCCGGGTGGTCAAGCGCTGCGGCGTGGCCGTGGCCAGCAATGATCTGAGCTCTGTCACCCTCACCGAGGCCACCCCTCTCATCGTGGGCACCGGCACCCAGTCCATGCCCGCCCTGCCCGACGGCTGCCTCTACCTGTGGCCTGTCCGGGGGCCCATCACCT
Organism: Clostridiales bacterium; assembly: GCA_022764045.1. Lineage (GTDB taxonomy): Bacteria > Bacillota > Clostridia > Oscillospirales > Oscillospiraceae > Evtepia. Next base: position 4,191 of record JALERU010000086.1, read on the forward strand.
CCGACTTCGGCTACCGGTTCATCTTCGGGGAGAACAACTTCCACCGGGGTATCGACATCGCCGCCGCCCAGGGCACCGCCATCAACGCCGCCGCCGACGGCACGGTGATCTTCGCCGGGGAACGGGGAACCTACGGCAACCTGGTCATCCTCTCCCACTCCAACGGCTTCCAGACCTACTACGCCCACTGCTCCAAACTGCTGGTCACCGTGGGCCAGTCGGTCACCCAGGGCCAGCCCATCGCCGCCGTGGGTTCCACGGGGCGGTCCACCGGCCCCCACTGCCACTTCGAGGTACGCTACCAGAACAGCCCCATCGATCCCCTGTGCTACCTCCCCGGCACCAACAACGCCCCTGTGCACACCCAGCTACCCGAGGAGCCTGAAGAGACGCCTCCCACCGAGACGCCCACCACCCCCGAAACCCCCGCTCTGCCAGAGACCCCCGTCTCGCCCGCAGAACCTACAGAACCCACAGATCCCCTCGAGCCCACCGGGCCGGACCCCGAGCCCTCCAACCCGGAGCCCTCTCTTCCCCCGGCAGACCCCGGCAGCGAGGCGCAGCTCCCCATGGTTTCCCGATAATTCAAAAAGGACCGAACCCTTGGCAGGTTCGGTCCTTTTTTATGGCGGCGGCCTTGCGCCCTCATACTAATTCCTGATTAAATACTTTAATCAGGAATACGGCGCGTACCGCGCCTGGAATCAGCCCCATGGGCTGATTCCCCGTCTCATCGATTTCAAACATTAAATTTTTTAATGGAGAAATCGTATCATTGCACCCGTTCCAACAAAACCTTCGCCGCTGACCGGGCAAACAGCCGCGCCCCCGCCAGGGCCTCCTCCAGGGAATTCCCGTGGCCGCCCACCTCCACCAGCAGGGAGCCTTTGGTCAGTTGCTGGTTAAACCGGGCGGTCCGCAGGGTGATGGGCCGGGCCAGGCCGGGCCAAAGGGAGTTCATCTCCTGTTGGATCTCCATGGCCAGAGCCAGATGCTCCGTCCAGTCCGGGAAGGAGGCCCCCGCGTCGTCGCTCCCCACCAGGAGCATCACCTGGGCCATCTTCACCCCGTCGATCTGGATCATGGGTTTGTAAATGGTGCCGTCGCTCCCCACCAGGGCGTCCCGGTGGACGTCCAGCACCTTCTGAATGGTGGGGTATTGGGCCAAATAGGCCTCCACCCCCGCCCGGGACCGCTCGTAGGCCCCGTCGTAAGAGGGATAATCATAGAGTTCCTTGTCGTGGATCACATTTAATCCCATTTCCTCAAAAATTCGCGCTATCTCATCCCCCACTCTTATGATATTATAAGAGGTGTCTGTGGTTCTGGCCGCGCCGGTCTCCGTATAGGGCTCGGTACCGTCCCTGGCATAGGACTCGGTGCCGTGGGTGTGCATGATGAGCACCTGGGGCCCCGCCTGGGCCGACTGAAAGGCCAGGGAGGACCCTCCCTGGGCCACGCTCTCCAGATCCACCGTCTTCTCCGTGCGGTTAAACAGGGAGATCCCCTGGGCGTTGACATACCCGGAGCCGCTGCCGGAGATGGTCTTTTCCTGGATCTTATCCGGGGTCACCGCCTCCAGGTCGTGCTCTTCGCCCACCTCTTCCGGCGGGGTTTCCTCCTGGGCGCCTTCCCCGCCGGCGGTCCCCGCCGCCCACTGGGCCAGCAGGGCCGAGTCCCCCAGCAGCAGCCGCTGCCACAGGGGCACAGGCCCGTCCCTGTTTTCCGGTTGGGCCGCCATGGCGGCCTGGATTCCCCCCAGCCAGCCGATGGACTGGGGCAGACCCGCCGTCACCGCCGCCATTCCGATTCCAACCATCGCCAGCAGACAGGCGGTACTCCGCCGCAGAAAGCGGCGGACCTGTCCCCTGGCTTTCCGTTTTTTCATTGGCATCACACTCCCGTATGCCATTACCCTATGCCCCCCGGGGGCCGTTCAGAACCCTTGTCCCCGAGAAAAAAGGAGGTACTCCCCGTGAAGAAGCTCTGGTCCACCCCGCCGGTTCTCTTTCTCCGCCAAGCCATTCTGCTCTATTTCAGCCGCCGGGTGCCCCAGGCGGCCGCCTGCCTGGCCTACTTTGTGCTGCTGACGGTGTTCCCGGTGCTCATCTGCGTCTCTTACCTGCTGGGCCTGGTGAATATCGACATTGTCAGCCTCATCGACCAGCTCCAAAACCTCCTGCCCGAGGAGGCCCTGGACGTGCTGGCGGGCTATCTGCGCTACATCTCCTTCCACCAGACCCCCGGCCTCTTCCTGGCGGGGCTAGCGGCCTGCTGGTTCTCCGCCGCCGCGGCCTTCCGCACCATCACCCGGGTGATCATCGACATGTATGACGATGTCTCCCAGTCCATGGTCCGGGGCCTGGTGTCCAGCATTTTCTTTCCCATTGCCCTGCTGGTCACCATCGACGTGTCGGTCATCGTGGTGGTCACCGGCCAGCGGACCCTGGCCGCCGTGGCCCAGCGGTTCCCCTTCCTGGGGTATCTGGTGGACCTGTGGTCCTGGACCCGATATGTCCTCCTCTTCGCCGTCTTCTTCCTCTTCCTGCTGGCGGTGCTGAACCTGGCCGCCCCCTTTGGCACCCCCCGGTTTCCGGTGCTGCTGAGCAGCCTGGTCTCCTCCCTGGCCCTGGTGGTCTCCTCGGCGGTGTTCTCCTGGTTCATCGGCCTCTCCTCCCGCTACTCCCTGGTCTACGGCTCCCTGGTCTCCCTGATCATTCTGCTCATCTGGCTGTATCTCTGCGGGCAGATCCTCTTCCTGGGCATCGTCTTTACCAGCGTGTGGTATAAAAATTGGCGCCGCCGGCCCTCCTCGACGGATTCCGTGTAACGCAGGCGCGTTTATTCTCTACGCCCTGGAATCCTCCAGGCACGCCCTCATCCGACCCAGCCTCCGGCCGGCCCACCTTCAGAGCGAAGGAATTTTTTGATTTGATATCCAACTGTCCGGGGGACAGTTCGATTCAATCTAATGCGAAGCACCTTAGACCATAGCTGTCAGCGCAGCTGACTGATGAGGGGGCGATGTGGAATATCGGTGGGTAGTGGAATCCCGTTCTTCAACCTCCGCAGCAGGTTTTCCACACCCCCCTTTCTCTCTCCCGGTTGCATAGCCCTTGTCACTGGCGGGGGATTGTGTTATAATGTCTCATTACAATCTTTGTCCCCTGGTTCCTTTATTCTTGTTCTTCGGCAGCCTTTTGCCGCTTGGAGGGTACGCCTATGCGTCAGCAAACCTTTCAAAAAGCCCTTTCCCGGATGACAGAGACCGGCTTTCGCCTGTTTTTCGTGGCCTGCCTGCTCTTTGCCGGTCTCTCTGCCATTTATAACGTCTGGCTCTGCCTGATTGAGCTCATTATCATCCTCATCCTCTACCTCTATTTCCAAACGGGCATCAGCCGCCGGAAAAAAGAGGTCATGGTCTATCTGGACCACATGACCAGCGGGGTGGATGTGGCCTCCCGGCGGACCATGATCTCCTCCCCCCTTCCCATCGCCATTTTCCGTCCGGACACCGATGATATCATCTGGAGCAACGAGCGTTTTCTCCACCTCACCGGCGATCCCGACCACCTGTTTGAAACCAAACTCTCGGCCCTGGTGCCCTCCTTCCAGTCCCAGTGGCTGCTGGACGGGGACCATCTCAGCCCCGAGCCCATCCCCGTGGGGGAGCGGCTGTACCTGGTCTTCGGCAACCTGGTGTGCACCGGGGGCGAGGACGAGTTTTTGGCCACCACCTACTGGGTGGATATCACCCAATACGCCCGGGTGGCCGAGCGCTTTGACGTCACCCGCCCTGTCTTAGGCATCCTCCAGGTGGATAACTACGAGGACCTGAGCCGGGGCCTGGAGGAGGGGGAGCGGGCGGTGATCCGCGCCGAGATCAACAACCGCCTGTCCGCCTGGCTGGAGCCCGCCCAGGGGATGCTCTGCCGGTATGACCGGGATCACTACCTGCTGCTGGTGGAGGCCGGTCACTTCCAGGACTTCTACCGCCGCAAATTCTCCCTGCTGGACGAGATCCGCCAGGTCCAAAGCCCCAACGGGGTGGCCGCCACCCTGTCCATCGGCTTCGGCCGCAACGGGAACTCCCCCCGCCAGCTGTACCAATTCGCCTCCCTGGCCCTGGACATGGCCCTCAGCCGGGGCGGAGACCAGGTGGTGGTGAAGGACGGCGACCAGTTCTCCTTCTTCGGCGGCCGGTCCAAGGAGACCGAGCGCCGCACCAAGGTAAAAAGCCGGGTGGTGGCCTCGGCCTTCTCCGAGCTTTTGGCCGGCACCGACCAGATCATCGTCATGGGCCACAAGTTCCCCGACCTGGACGTGCTGGGAGCCGTGGCCGGGGTGTGCGCCATTGCCCGGAAAAAGGGCGTGTCCATCCGGGCCGTCCGGGCCCCCTCCCCTTACCCCGCCGAGGAACAGACCCGCCAGTTGGCCGCCCTGCCCGAGTACCAGGGGATCTTCATCCCTCCCGACGAGGCCGTCCACCTGGCCAACGCCAACACCATCGTGGTGGTGGTGGACACCAACCGCCCCGAGCAGACCCAAGCCCCCGGCCTGCTGGACTCTGGCGCCCGCCTGGTGGTCATCGACCATCACCGCCGGGCCGCCTCCTATATTGAAAAGCCCGCCCTGAGCTTCCACGACCCCTACGCCTCCTCCGCCAGCGAGCTGGTGGCCGAGCTGGTCCAGTACATTCTGGACTCCGGGGACCTCAAGCGCCAGGAGGCCGAGGCCATGCTGGCCGGCATCGTCCTGGACACCAAGGGCTTTACTATGCGCACCGGCAGCCGGACCTTTGAAACCGCCGCCTTCCTGCGGAAATCCGGGGCAGACACCGCCGCGGTGAATAAGTTCTTCCAGAACAACCTGCGGGACACGGTGACCAAATTCCACATCATCCAGGAGGCCCAGACTTACCGGGGCTCCATGGCCATCGCCCTCACCGACCGCCCCGTGGGCCGGGCCATCGCCGGCCAGGCCGCCGACGAGCTGCTCAACATCGCGGGCATCGAGGCCTCCTTTGTCCTCTTCCCCGAAGCCGGCCAGGCCTATCTCTCCGCCCGGTCCAGCAGCGCGGTCAACGTGCAGGTCATCAGCGAGATGCTGGGGGGCGGCGGCAACGCCGCCACCGCCGGGGCCCAGTTCCCGGGCAAGACCCCCGAGGAGGTCCTCCCCACCCTGAAGGGGGCCATCGACACCTATTTCGACGATGAAAAATAACCATTTCCATAGAAATTCAGATCAAATTTGGAGGTAACCACCCATGAAAGTCATTTTACAGCAGGATGTGAAGGGCCAGGGCAAGCGCGGCCAGCTGGTCAACGTCTCCGACGGCTATGCCCGCAACTTCCTCTTCCCCAAAAAGCTGGCCGTGCCCGCCAACGCCGACAACATGAACAAGATGGTCATGCAGGACAAGGCCAAGAAGGCCCAGATGGCCGCCGAAAAAGCCGAGGCCGAGGCCATCGCCGAAAAGCTCAAGGAGGTCATGGTGAAAATCCCCGCCAAGGCCGGCACCGGCGGCCGTCTCTTCGGCGCCGTCACCAGCAAGGAGATCTCTGAAGCCCTCCAGGCCCAGTTCGGCTTGAACGTGGCTAAGAGCAAGATCGTCCAAGAGGACCCCATCAAGAGCTTCGGCACCTATCAGCTCAAGTGCAAGCTGGGCTATGAGGTGGTGGGCACCGTGAACGTGGTGGTCACCGAGGAGAAGTAAGGAGTTCTGCTCAAGGGGAAGCCTACGTACTATGCTACGTCGTGGTTTTTGCTACGGTAGGTTTCTACAGTAAGCCATACAGGCTTTGCCAATTGCCGTCCCCTGGGGGGAAGGTGGGCCGGCCCTCCGGGCCGGGTCGGATGAGGGCGAGCCTTGAGGATTCCACAGCGTTGGCAATAGACGCACCGGCCCAAGGTGGCAACGGCATTCCTCTACCCACCGTTACGTCGAAATCGCCCCCTCATCAGTCAGCTACGCTGACAGCTTCCCCCCAAGGGGAAGCCTACGCTACTTCGATACGTTGTGATTTTTGCTACGGTAGGTTTCTACAGTAAGCCATACAGGGCCTGCCAATCGCCTTCCCCTGGGGGGGAAGGTGGGCCGGCCGCAGGCCGGGTCGGATGAGGGCGAGCGTTGAGGGTTTCCACGGCGTTGGTAATAGACGCACCCACCCCCAGCGTCGCAGACTTCCGCTTTTCGCAAAAAGCGGAATAAAATCAAATCATTTTTTCGCCGGCTCCGCCGGTAAAAAAATTCCTCTCGCCTCACAAGTGTGCGGCCCCACCGGGGCCGTGCGCGCATGAGCGCCCGCAGGCGCCATGGAAGGGAGCAACCGGGCGCAGCCCGGCTCTTAGCGACTCCCAGGGAGGTGCAATCCCCTAAATTTTGGAGCCCAGCGAAGCGGGTCCAAAATTTCGTTTTCCTAGGTGGTGTTTTTATGGACGAATCCCTCCTCCTCCGCCAAATCCCCCACAGCGTCGAGGCCGAGCAGTCGGTCCTGGGCGCCATGCTCATCGACGCCCGGTGCATCCCCGACGTCATCGAATCCCTCACCGGCGAGGACTTCTACCTCAAGACCAACCGGGAGATCTACGAGACCATCTACACCATGTTCAACTTCTCCGCCACCATCGACCCGGTGACGGTGCTGGATCAGATGAAGCTCACCGGGGTTTATGACGAGAACACCTCCCGCAGCTACATTCTCCAGCTCATGGAGATCACCCCCACCGCCGCCAACGTGAAGGAATACGTCCGCATCGTCAAGGACAAGGCCCTCCTCCGCCGGATCTCCGAAACCGCCGGGGAGCTCACCACCCTGGTCCAGGAGGGGGGCGAGACCGCCCAGGCGGTGCTGGACCTGGCCGAGCAGCGGATCTACGCCATCCGCCAGGGGCGCTCCGCCCAGGGCCTGGAGCCCCTGTCCAAGATTCTGGTGGATGTCTTTGACCAGCTCCAGGAACTCTCCCTGTCGGGCTCCGACGTCCCCGGTATGGCCACGGGCTTTACCGACTTGGACCGGACCCTCACGGGCTTCCACGGCTCCGAGCTCATCCTCCTGGCCGCCCGGCCGGGCATGGGCAAGACCTCCTTCGCCCTGAACGTCCTCCTCCACGCGGGGAAGTTCTCCGGCAAGAGCGTGGTCTTCTTTTCCCTGGAGATGAGCCGGGAGCAACTGGCCACCCGCCTGATCTCCAGCGAGGCCTTTCTGGACAACAAAAAACTCATGACCGGCAAGCTCTCCCCCGACGACTGGGACAAGGTGACCCTGGCCTCCACGGCCCTGGCCCACACCAAGATCTTCATCGACGACAACCCCTCCCTGTCCGTGGCCGACATGAACGCCAAGTGCCGCCGGGTGGACGACTTAGGGCTGGTGGTCATCGACTATCTCCAGCTCATGCAGTCTTCGGGCAGCGGCACCAAATACGCCGGGGAAAACCGCCAGCAGGTGGTGGCGGATATCAGCCGCGCCCTGAAAATCATGGCAAAGGAGCTCCACGTGCCCGTCCTCTGCCTGTCCCAGCTCTCCCGTGCCAACGAGAGCCGCTCGGACAAGCGCCCCATGCTCTCCGACCTGCGGGAGTCCGGGGCCATCGAGCAGGACGCCGACGTGGTCATGTTCCTCTACCGAGACGACTATTATAACAAGGACAGTGACAAGCGCAACCAAGCCGAGTGCATCATCGCCAAAAACCGGCGGGGGGAGACCACCACCATCCCTCTCCAGTGGCTGCCGGAGTTCACCGCCTTCTCCTCTCTGGAGCGTAATTATGAAGAACCCGATTGAATCCATGAATCTGGCCGCCCGGGCGGCGGCCTTTGCCGACGAACACAACATGCTCCCCCATGGCAGCACCATTCTCTGCGCCCTGTCCGGGGGCACAGACTCCATGGCCCTGCTCACCCTGCTGGAGGCCCTGGCCAAGGAGCGGGACCTCACCCTCTACGCCGCCCATTACAACCACCAGCTGCGGGGGGAGGAGTCCCAGCGGGACGAGGCATTCGTCACCCAGTGGTGTGAAAAACGGGGCATCCCCCTGACCATCGGCCAGGGAGACGTGGCCCAGGAGGCCCAGGACCAGGGCAAAGGCATCGAGGAGACCGCCCGGGCCATGCGCTACGGCTTCCTCACCCAGCTCGCCCTGGAACTGGGGGCGGACAAAATCGCCACCGCCCACAACGCCGACGACAACGCGGAAACCGTCCTGCTCCACCTGGTCCGGGGAACCGGCCTGGACGGGCTCACGGGCATCCCCCCGGTGCGGGGCATCCTCATCCGGCCCCTGCTCTCCGCCACCCGGGCGGAGATCGAGGCCTATCTGGAGCAGGAGGGGGTCCCCCATGTGGAGGACAGCTCCAACGACAGCAACGCCTACGCCCGCAACCGCCTGCGCCAGGAGGTCATGCCGGTGTTGCGGGAGCTGAACCCCTCCTTCGTGGCCACCCTCACCGCCAACTTAGACCACCTGCGGGAGGACCGGGATCTCCTCCACACCATGGCGGAAAAGGTCTCCCGCACCGCCGTGGCAGAGGACGGCCAGGTCTCGGTGGCCGCCAAGGCCCTGGCCGAGCTGCCCCACCCCGTGGCCGTGCGGGCGGTGAAACAGCTTTTGGAAAAAATCCAGCGGTATCAGATTTCCGCCGTCCATCTGGAGCAGATTCTGGCCCTGGCGGCCAGCCCCTCCCCCTCGGCCACCCTCCGCCTGCCCGACGACCTCTTCGTCTGGCGGGAGTATGAGCGTCTTTTCCTCTGTCCCGCCTCGTCCATGCCCCCGGCCTTTTCCCTACGCCTGCTCACCGGCCCGGGGACCTTCCAGCTGGACAACGGCTGGACCATCCTCGTGGAGGAGACCCTCTGCCCCGATCCCCCCGCCGCCGGGGAGTATGAGTGGCACATCGACCAGACCACCGCCACCTACCCCCTGATCCTCCGGCCCCGCCAGCCCGGCGACCAGCTCCGCCTGCCGGGCCGCAGGACCAAAACCCTAAAAAAGTGGTACATCGACGAAAAAATCCCCCGCCAGCGCCGGGAGGTCCTCCCCGTGCTGGCCGACGCCGCAGGGCTGCTGGCCGCCGCCGGCCTGGGGCCCAACTCCCCCCGGCTGGCCTTCCCCGGCCGCCCCGCCCTGCACATTCAAGTGATCCCCAAGCACAAAGACACAGAGGAAAGGAATTAGAGAGATATGATGGAACAGGATATGCAGCAGATCCTTTTCACCCAAGAGGAGGTCGCCACCCGCATCCGGGAGCTGGCCGCCGAGATTAGTCGTGACTACGCCGGAAAGGCCCCCCTGGTGGTGGGCGTGCTCCGGGGCTGCTTCGTTTTCATGGCCGACCTGGTGCGCTGCCTGGAGCTCCCCTTGACCTTGGACTTTATGTCCGCTTCCTCCTACGGCGCCGGCACCGTCAGCTCGGGCCTGGTAGACATCCGCCTGGACCTCCACGACGACATCGCCGGCCGGGACGTGCTGCTGGTGGAGGACATTCTGGACACTGGCAACACCTTGTCCAAACTGGTGGCCGAGCTCAAAAGCCGAGGCCCTGCCTCTCTGAAGCTGTGCGTTCTGCTGGATAAGCCCGAGCGCCGCACCGCCAACATCCAAGCTGACTACGTGGGCTTTACCATCCCCGACGCCTTCGTGGTGGGCTGCGGCCTGGATTTCGACCAGAAATACCGCCAACTGCCCTACATCGGCATCCTCAAACCCAGCGTCTACGAATAACCGCGCAGCGCCCGCCCCCGGCGAACCGCCCCGGGCAGGCATCCCACGGCAGGTGACCCGTCCCCGCCGAACAAAGGAGTGGAACCTTTTTGAAACCAAATCCCAATCCCTTCCGCGGTCTGGCTCTGATGCTCTGCGTTCTGGCCCTGATTTTCTGCGCCACCAGCGTCTTCCGCACCACTGCCAACCATACGGAGTACTCTTACGGTGATATCCGCACCCTCTTTGAGGAGAAAAAGGTGGATAAGGTCCTGGTGAACGACAACACCCTGACCCTCACCCTCAAGGAGCCCCAGAACGGTGCCAAGGTGGTCACCTATCCCCTGTACAGCTTCCAGCTCTTCTACGACGACTTCAACGACATCGTGGTCCAGCAGTATCAGGATGGGACCATCAGCGACTATGAATATCCCGACAGTCCCTCCCCCGCCTGGATCAGCACCATCCTCACCTGGGTCATTGTCCTGGCGGTGATGGGCATCCTGTGGTACTTCTTGTTCCTCCGCCGGGCCCAGGGAGGCGGTGGAGGGGCCGCCGCTCAGTTCGGTAAGGTCAAGGCCCGTACCCTGGCCGAAACCGGCCGGACGGTGACCTTTGCCGATGTGGCTGGCGCCGACGAGGAAAAGGAGGAGCTGGCCGAGGTGGTGGACTTCCTCCGCCAGCCCGCCCAGTACACCCAACTGGGGGCCCGCATCCCCAAGGGCGTCCTGCTGGTGGGCCCCCCGGGCACCGGTAAAACCCTCCTGGCCCGGGCCGTGGCCGGGGAGGCCGGGTGCCAGTATCTGTCCATCTCGGGCTCTGACTTTGTGGAGCTCTATGTGGGCGTGGGCGCCTCCCGAGTCCGGGACCTGTTTGAACAGGCCAAGAAAAATGCCCCCGCCATCGTCTTCATCGACGAGATCGACGCCGTGGGCCGCCAGCGAGGCACGGGCCTGGGCGGCGGCCACGACGAACGGGAGCAGACCCTGAACCAGCTGCTGGTGGAAATGGACGGCTTCGCCTCCAACGAGGGGGTCATCGTCCTGGCCGCCACCAACCGGGCGGACATTCTGGACCCCGCCCTGCTGCGCCCCGGCCGGTTTGACCGGCAGATTTACGTGGGCCTGCCCGACATCAAGGGCCGGGAGGAGATCCTCCAGGTCCACGCCCGGAACAAGCCCCTGGCCGAGGATGTGGACCTCCACACCGTGGCCCAGGCCACCGTGGGCTTCACCGGCGCCGATTTGGAGAACCTGCTCAACGAAGCCGCCCTTCTCTCCGCCCGAGATAAGCGCCCCTTCATCCGCATGGACGTCCTCCACGAGGCCATGCTGAAGGTCATCGCCGGCCCCGAGAAAAAGAGCCGGGTGGTGCCCCCCCTGGCCAAAAAGCTCACCGCCTATCACGAGGCCGGCCACGCCGTGGTCATCCACGAGCTGACCACCCAGGACCCCGTCCACCAGATCACCATCATCCCCCGTGGCCCCGCCGGCGGCCTGACCATCTCCCTGCCCGAGGAGGACCGGATGTACCAGTCCCGGCGTGAGCTCCAGGAGCGCATCTGCACCTGTCTGGGCGGCCGGGTGGCCGAGGAGTTGGTGTTGGGCGACATCTCCACCGGGGCCTCCAACGACCTGCAGACCGCCACCTCCATCGCCCGGAGCATGGTCACCAAATACGGCATGAGCGACCGTTTGGGGGCCATCTCCTACGACAGCGACCAGGAGGTCTTCATCGGCCGCAGCATGTCCCAGGCCCGGGCCTACTCGGAAGAGGTGGCCGGGCGCATCGACGAGGAGATCAAGGCCATCCTGGACGCCGCCTACACCCGCTGCCGGGAGATTCTCTCCGGCCACATGGAGGAGCTGGAGCGCACCGCCCAGTACCTGCTGGAGTTTGAGACCATGTCCGCCGAGGACTTCAAGCTGGTCTTTGACGACCCCCAGGCCCTGGAGGCCCGCAAGGCCCTGGAGCGCGTCCAGCGCCAGCGCAAGGCCCAGGAGGCCGCCGCCGAGCAGGCCCGTCTCCAGGCCGAGCAAGAGGCCGAGACCGCCCGCCGCCTGCGGCAGGCCGATGAGATCCTCCACGGCCAAGCGCCCGAGGAGCCGGAGCCTCCGGAAAATCCCGATCCCTTCTAATCCGAAAACAACCCCGCCGGCGTCAGGCCCCCCTTGACGCCGGCGGGATTTTTTCGACCCTGTTTGTCACCAATCTCCCCCCTTTCCCATAGATTGACATGGGTCCCAAAAATTTGAGAGGAGATTCATCGACTATGTGTAACAATTCTTGGAACAACAGCTGGCATCCTTGTCATCCCCATTGGGATAATTCCTGCTCCTGTGACAATGACACCAACCGTCCCGCCACCCTCACCGGCCAGGTGCTGGACACCCGCTGCGGCGCCCTGCTGGTCTGTGACTGTGAGACCTCCCAGAAGGTCCAGGTGAACACCGACGACGCCTGCTCCTACGACGTGGGCGACCGCCTGTGTATCCACTACGACGGCTCCATGACCAGAAGCATTCCCCCTCAGATCAACGCCACCTGCATCCACAAGGTGAGCAGCCCCTCCAACGGCTGCTCCTGTTCCAACAGTTGCCCCTGTTCCAACAGTTGCTCCTGCTAACAGGCAGAAAAACCGGGAGGCTGGCAGATTGCCAGCCTCCCGGTCTTGCTTTGGATTGACGCTATGGGCATAGATCAATTTTCCGCGCTTCTGTCACCGGCTGCGGGTCCGCAGGGCCTTCAAGGCCTGGATCACCACCATGCTGGCCAGGGCCAAGCCGGGGATGGCCAGACCCAAGGGCCAGGGCAGGAGCACCGCCTGCATCAGCCGTGCCAGGGTGGGGATCACCAGCACCGCGCCCAGCAGCAGCGCCCCCACCAGGAAGGCCCCCAGCAGGGAGCGGTTGTTCCAAAACCGCCGGGTGAAGAGCACGGGCTCAGCCGCCTTGCAGTTAAAGCCGTGGAAGAGCCGGGACAGGCACAGGGTGGAAAAGGCCATGGTGGCCCCCGCCGGCTGGCCGCCGTAGTCCAGGCCCAGGTAGAAGGCCACGATGGTGGCCGCCGCGATGACCAGCCCCTCCAGGCCCACGCTGAAGAGGAAGGGCTTTGTGAGGATGCCCTCCTCCCTGGGCCGGGGCTTCTCCTCCATCACCCGGTCTGTGTGGGGCTCCAGCCCCAGGGCGATGGCGGGGAGGGAGTCGGTGAGCAGGTTAATAAACAGCAGGTGGACCGCCGCGAAGGGCACCGGCAGGGCCAGCAGAGAGGCATAGAGCACCGTGAGAATCCCCGCGATGTTCCCCGACAGCAGGAACTGGATGGACCGGCAGATGTTGGCGTAGACGTTCCGCCCATTTTTCACCGCCTGGACGATAGTGGCGAAATTGTCATCGGTGAGGACCATACCGGCGGCGTCCTTGGCCACCTCGGTGCCGGTGACCCCCATGGCCACGCCGATGTCCGCCTGCTTCAGGGCGGGGGCGTCGTTGACCCCGTCGCCGGTCATGGCCACCAGGGCCCCCCGGTCCTGCCAGGCCCGGACAATGCGGATCTTGTGCTCCGGGGACACCCGGGCATAGACCGACACCTCCGGCACAAAGGCCTGGAGTTCCCCGTCGCTCATGCCCTCCACCACGGCCCCCTCCACCGCCGTGGTGCCGGGGGTGAGGATGCCGATCTCCCGGGCAATGGCCGAGGCGGTGACCACGTGGTCGCCGGTAATCATAATGGGCCGGATGCCGGCGGCGATACATTGGGCCACGGCCTGCTTGGACTCCTCCCGGGGCGGGTCCATCATGGCGATGAGGCCCAGGAAGAGCATGTCCTTCTCGTCGGCCAGAGAGACAGTGGTGCCCTCCAGGCGCCGGCAGGCGAAGGCAAGCACCCGCAGGCCCTGGTTGGAAAATTCCTGGTTCACCCGCTCGATCTCCTCCCGCTCCCCAGGACCCAGCAGGGTCCGGTCCAGCAGCACGTCCACAGCCCCCTTGGTCATGAGCATATAACCCCCGGAAAACTGGTGGACGGTGGACATGAGCTTCCGGTCGGAGTCAAAGGGGAGCTCCCCCAGCCGGGGCCATTTCTCCCGCACGTCCAGCTCGTCAAAGCCAAAATCCTCCCCCAGGCGGACCAGGGCGGTCTCGGTGGGGTCCCCCACCTCCCCCTTTTCGTTCACGGTGGCGTCGCTGCACAGCAGGGCGGTGCGAAGCAGGGGCTCCTGGACCGGGTCGTGAAAATCGGCCTGGTCGGCGGGGATCACCCGCCCGCCTACATAGAGCTGCCGGACGGTCATCTTGTTCTGGGTGAGGGTCCCCGTCTTATCCGAGCAAATCACCGACACGCTGCCCAGCCCCTCCACCGCCTGGAGCTTGCGGATGACCGCGTTCTCTCGGGCCATCTTCCGGGTGCCGAAGGACAGGACGATGGTGACGATGGAGCTCAATGCCTCGGGGATGGCCGCCACCGCCAGGGCGATGACGAACAGGAAGGCGCTCATCACGTTCTCATGGCGCACCAGCACACTCACGGCAAAGAGGATGGCGCAGAGGATCAAAATGCCAATGGAGAGCTTTTTGCCAAACTGGTCCAGGCTCACCTGGAGGGGGGTCTTTTTCTCCGCGGTGGATTTCAGCAGGGCGGCGATCTTCCCCATCTCCGTGTCCATCCCCGTGCCGGTGACCAGAAAGCGACCCCGGCCATAGGTGACAAAGGTCCCCGAGAAGACCATGTTTTTCCGGTCCCCCAGGGGGACCTCCCCGTCAATGGCCTCCGCCGATTTTTCCACCGGCAGGCTCTCCCCGGTCAGGGCGCTCTCCGCGGTCTTCAGGCTGGCGCACTCCAGCAGGCGGCCGTCGGCGCAGACGGCGTCTCCCGCTTCCAACAGCACGATGTCTCCGGGCACCACCTCCCGGCCGGGAATCTGAATGGTCTTCCCGTCCCGGAGGACCTTTGCCGTGGGGGCCGACATCTGCTTCAAGCTGTCCAACGACGCCTCGGCCTTCACCGTCTGGACGGTGCCTAAAATGGCGTTCATGGTGATCACCGCCAAAATGACCACCACGCTCTCCACGTCCCCCAGCACCGCAGAGACCGCTGCGGCCAGGATGAGGATGATCACCAAAAAATCCGCAAACTGCTCCAAAAAGATCCGGAGGGTGGATTTCTTCCCCCCCTCCCGCAGCTCGTTGGGGCCGTATTGGTCCAGCCGCTTGGCCGCCTCCCGGCTGGTAAGGCCCCCGGGGCCGCTCTGGAGGGTGTCCAGCAGGTCCTTGCCGGACCGCTGCCAGATTTGCTCGGGTGTGTTCATACCGTTTCTCTTCCTTTCTTCCACAGGGGCGTTTAATATACAAAAAAAGCGAGTCCTTTCGCGTCCATGCTCCCTGCATTTCCGCAAAAGTCTCGCCATTTCAAACCGAAGCGGGGCGGGGTTCGCCCGTGTATTGACGCCGCGGCTCCACAATTCCTTGTGCCAGCTACTCCCTTTTTGCTTTAGGGGCATCATATCCTATTTCCCTGGATTTGTCAAGGAGGAAATCTGGAACCCGCTTCGCTGGGCTTCCAGATTTAGGGGATTGCACCTCCCTGCGCGCACGGCCCTGGAGGGGCCGCACACTTGTGAGGTGAGAGGTATTTTTTCACCGGCGGAGCCGGCGAAAAAATGATTGGATTCTATTCCGGCTTCTGCGGAAGCCGGAAGTCTGCGACGCTGGGGGTGGGTGCGCTTACCTGACGATAGAGGAAACCTGGGAATCCCTCCACCGCCTCCCTTTGACAAGGGAGGCTTTGGGCTGGCCCTGTATAGCCTGTTGTAGAAAAATACCGCAGCAAAAACCCCAACGTTGCTAAGCACGTCGGCTTCCCCTTGGGGGTCGAACTGTCCGGGGGACAGTTCGATTCAATCCAATGCGAAGCACCTTAAACCATAGCTTCAGCGCAGCTGACTGATGAGGGGGCGATTTCGTAGTGACGGCGGGTAGTGGAATACCGTTGCCACCTTCCACCGCAGCAGTCTCCCAACCCACCTTCCGCCCCCTACCCCGCCGCCGAAAACTCTTGCTATTCTCCCCCGAATGCAGTAAGATATTTGTATCTATCCCATCCTTTGGAGGCAATCCCCATGGAAAACCGCTCCACCGCCAAGCCCTTGCGCTTCTGGCTGGTTCTCATCGCCCTCATCGCCGCTCTGTGCGTGGTGGGCCTGGTGGCCCTGCATGGTTACCGTCAAACCGGCCAAGTGGTCCAGATCACCCAGAACGACCAGGTGGTAGGGACCTATCCCCTCCAAGAGGACCGCACCCTGCGCTATGAGAGCCAGGACGGCGGCTATAATATCGTGGTCATCCAGGCCGGCAAGGTCCGGGTCTCCGAGGCCGACTGCCCCGACCAGACCTGCGTCCGCATGGGGCCCACCGACCAGACCGCCCAGACCATCGCCTGCCTGCCCCACAAGCTCATCGTCCAGGTTTTGGTCCAGGATGATTCCTCTCAGATCGACGGAGTAACCTCATGAACGTCAAAAAACTCACCACCATGGCCATGCTCACGGCCATCTCCATGATCGTCTTCCTCATCGAGGCCCAGATCCCCCTGCCCATCGCCATCCCCGGGGTGAAGCTGGGCATCGCCAACGTCATCACCCTCTTCGCCATCTGGACCCTGGGCCGCCGGGAGGCCGGGGCCATTCTGCTCATCCGCATTGTCCTGGGCAACCTCATCGTGGGCAACGTGATGGGGATGCTCTACAGCCTGGCCGGCGGGGTGCTGTGCTGGGTCATCATGTGCCTGCTGGGGCCCATCACCAACCGAAACCACATCTGGGTGATGAGCATCTTCGGCGCCCTGGGCCACAATGCCGGCCAGCTGGCCGTGGCCGTGCTGGTCTCTGGCACCCCCTCCATCGCCTTCTATGCCCCGGTTTTGATCCTGGCGGGCATGGTCACCGGCTTCTTTACCGGCCAGTGCGCCCAGTTGGTTCTCAACCACATGGACAAATTAAAGAACCGGCCCTAATCGTCAACCACGTTTTCCACTTCGGTTGACAATCAATTTCCGCCGTGCTATACTCACTTCATCTCTTCGGAAATGAGGTTTTCGTCCTATGTCTACCGCAACCATCAAGCCGTCCCATTCCAAGGCTTTGGACATGGCTTATATCGCCCTGACGGCCGCCCTCATCGCCCTCTGCTCCTGGATCACTCTGCCCATTGGGCCGGTGCCCTTTACCATGCAGACCTTCGCCATTTTCACTTCCCTGGGCCTGCTGGGGGGCCGCCGGGGCACCGTCGCCGTGGTGGTCTACCTGCTGCTGGGCCTGGTGGGTCTGCCCGTCTTCGCGGGCTTTCACAGCGGCCCCGCCGCCCTCATGGGGCCCACCGGGGGATATCTTCTGGGCTTTTTGGCCTCGGCCCTGTGCTACTGGGCCGTGACCGCCAGGCTGGGAACCTCTACCAAGGTCCTCCTGCCCACCATGATTCTGGCCCTGGCCCTGTGCTACGCTTTCGGAACCCTCTGGTTCCTCCAGGTCTACACCGGCGGCGGCCAGGCGGGGACCCTTCTGGGGGCCCTGGGCCTGTGCGTCTTCCCCTACCTTCTCCCCGACCTGGCAAAAATCGCTCTGGCCCTGGTGGTGGCCCGCCGCGTAGGCAAACATCTTGCCAAATGATCCCTTTTCGAAGGAGTTGACTCGTCCGTGCAAGTGAAAGACCGTGTTTTAGAGGCTTTGGAGGCCAACCGCGGAACCTATTTCTCCGGGGAGGCCCTGGCCCAACAGCTCCAGGTGAGCCGCAGCGCCGTCTGGAAGGCCATCGGCCAGCTGCGGGAGAGCGGCTACCCCATCGCCGCCGTCTCCAACCGGGGCTACTGCCTGGCCCCCGACAGCCCCATCCTCTCCCCTCAGAGCATCGCCCAGTATCTCACCGTCCCCGGCCTGCGGCTGGAGGTCCAGCCGGTGGTCACCTCCACCAACACCGTCCTGCGCCAGCGGGCGGAGACGGGAGAGGCCGAGGGCCTGGCCCTGGCCGCCGTCACCCAGACCGCCGGGAAGGGGCGGCGGGACCACGGCTTTTTCTCCCCGCCCGACTCGGGCCTTTACCTAAGCCTTCTCCTGCGCCCCAAGCTCTCGGCCAAGGACGCCCTGTCTCTCACCACCTGCGCCGCCGCCTCGGTGGCCCTGGCCATTGAGGAATGTGCCGGGGTGGAGGCCCGGATCAAGTGGGTCAACGACGTCTTCTGCCACGGGAAAAAGGTCTGCGGCATCCTCACCGAGGCCGCCCTGGACCTGGAGACCGGCGGCCTGCAATATGCCATCGTGGGCATCGGGGTCAACCTTTTTCCCCCGGAGGGCGGCTTCCCCCCGGAGCTCCCCGAAGCGGGCGCCGTCTTCGCTGCCCGGCCCCAGGGGCTGGAGAGCCGCAGCCAACTGGCCGGGTCCATTCTCAACCACTTTTTCTCCTTCTACCCCCGCTTGGCAGAGAAGCCCTTCTTCGACGATTACCGCAGCCGCTCCCTGGTCCTGGGCCGGGAGGTCACCGTGCTGGAGGGGGACCAGACCCGCACCGCCTTCGCCCTGGATCTGGACGCGGATTTCTCCCTGCGGGTCCGGGAGGCCGACGGGACCATCCATTCCCTGTCCTCCGGGGAGGTCCGGGTCCGCCCCGCCGGCTCCTGACCGGTCTTTTGAAAAAAACACCCCTTTGGGAGGATTGTTCACATTTGCTCCCTTGACTGCGCCTCCACTGGGGGTATAATAGAAGGTAAGTATTTTTTCGGCGGGAGGTGCGTTCATGGAACAGCCTAAGAAAACTTTCTGGCAAAAGCACCCTGGGTTCGACGTATACAGCCTGTTCTGGTTCCTTCTCTTTCTGGTGCTGGTGGCCCTGGGGCGGTTTTACCTCCCCCTGCTCATCCCCGCCCTGGTGGTGCTGGTCTATCTGCTGACCCGCCTGCTGTCCAAAAACCAAGAAAAACGCCAGGTGGAAAACGCCCGGTTCATTGCCCTCTTCCGCTCCATCCTCCGCCGGTTCCGGGGCCGGAAGATTTTGCAGACCGACAAGGAATATTACTACTTCAAATGCCCCACCTGCGGCCAGGCCATGCGCCTGCCCCGGGGATTGGGAAAGGTAGAGATCACCTGCCGCTCCTGTTCCTCCCGGTTTGAGACGAAATCGTAACGCGCTCCCCTGACCCATTCCGTCAGGGGACTTGTTTTTCCCTGTCTCTCTCAAGCAAAGAACCCGCGCGGCCGGCGGGCCGCGCGGGTTCGCATTTCTTGTGGCGTCAGTTGTCCTGGGTCTCCGCCCCGCCGCAGATGGGGCATCTTCCCCGGTCCTTTTGGTACCAGGTGCCGCAGGCGGTGCAGTGGGTCATGGTCCCTCTCTTGTCCGGGGGCTGGGAGGGCAGGGTGACGGGGACGGCCTGGCGAGCCTGGTTGGGAGCCGGGTCCTCCGAGGGAGCCGGGGAGAACGCCGGCCCTTCCGGCGGGCTGTCCGGGGGCTCCGGGCCTTCTTCCGCGCCCTCCTCCGGGCCGTCGGGATCGGAGGAAGCCGGGGGCAGCAGGCGGTCCAGCTTTTGGCGGATCTCCCGGGTGGTCTTCACCTGGATCACCAGCAGCAGGATGAGCTCATAGGCTCCCCGCAGCAGGGCAGGGGCGATGAGGAGGAAAAACAGCGCCCGGAACAGCAGCCCCATCTGCAACCCGAACAGGGCCCCCAGGAAATCATACAGCCCCACCAGCACGGAGAGGCAGGTAAAGAACACATAGAGGATCTGCACGATCCGTTCAATCACAAACGTCTTGGGTTGAAACAGGTCGTGGAGGATCTGGAAAAACCGTGGCAGCCTTCCGTCCCGCTCCTTGGGGAGCACCAGGATCACCAGCAGGGCCGTGAGGGCCACCGCCAGCACCACAGCCCCCGCCAGGGCGTAATTGCCGCCGGAAACATAACCGTAATGGTACATCAGCACCCATCCTTTCTCTTTCTGTGCTGTCTGCTTACTTCAGCTTGGTGGTTTGGTACAGGTCGGTCCGCCGCCCGGCCAGGATGGGGATCTGACCCCGGTATTTGTCCAGGTCGTCCAGGTCCAGCTCCACCACCCGGACCCCTTCTTTCTCGTCAAACTCCGTTAGGATCTCCCCCCAGGGATTGCACACCAGGGAGTGACCGTAGGCCACATAGGAGGCCTCCTCGTCCCGGGCGGGGGAGCAGCCGGCCACGAAGCACTGCTGGTCCAGGGCTCGCATGCGGAAGGCCAGGCTCCAGTGGATGGGCCCGGTGGTCATGTTAAAGGCGGCTGGGACAAGGATGAGCTGGGCCCCCAGGTCTCCCATCACCCGGAAAAGTTCGGCAAAGCGGATATCGAAGCAGATGGCTACCCCCAGCTTTCCCAGGGGGGTGTCCACCACGGTGATCTGGTCCCCGGCGGTGAGGGTGTCCGACTCCATGAACCGCTGGCCTCCTGGCACGTCGATGTCGAAGAGGTGGACCTTCCGGTGGCGGGCCAGCTCCGTTCCCTCCGGGGAGAAAATATAGCAGGTGTTGTAGATTTTCTCCCCCTCCCTCTCGGGCACGGAGCCGCCCACCAGGTACAGCCCAAGCTCCCTGGCCATCCGGGACAGAAACTGCCAGCTCTCTCCCCCTGCCGGCTCGGCGTACCGGGGGAAGCAGGCATTTTCATAGGGGCAGTTGAACATCTCCGGCAGCACCGCCACCTGGGCCCCCTGACGGGCGGCCGCCCGGAGGCAGGCCTCCGCCCGGCGGAGGTTTTCCCCCTTGTCTCCCCCTACCTTCATCTGGCACAGTCCTAATTTCACCTTCATGGACAGGCTCCTTTCTCCCCCTCCGGCGGGGCCGAAGGGGCTTGGATTTTCTTTGACTGTACCACATTTCTCCCCCGGACGCAAGCGGCTTGCCGGGATCGGCCTTGAGGCGGCCTGTTCCGTGGGAGTGGGTGCATCTATTCCTTACGCTGTGGAATCCTCCAGGCTCGCCCTCATCCGACCCGGCTTCGCCGGCCCACCTTCAAAACTAAGGTAAAATGGATTTGATATCCAACTGTCCCCCGGACAGTTGGCCCCCAGGGGAAGGTGATTGACAAACCCTGTAGGATTTATGTAGAAAAATACCGTAGTAATCACCCCAACATAGCAAAGCACGTAGGCTTCCCCTTGGGGGGACGCTGTCACCGAAGGTGACTGATGAGGGGGCGATATGGTAGTGACGGCGGGTAGAGGAATCCCGTTGCCACCTTACGCCGGTGCGTCTATTACCAACGCCGTGGAATGCTCAACGCCCGCCCTCATCCGACCCGGCTTCGCCGGCCCACCTTGCCCCCCAGGGGAAGGCGATTGGCAAACCCTGTATGGCTTATATAGAAAAATACCGTAGTAATAACCCCCAACATAGCTAAGCACGTAGGCTTCCCCTCGGGGGGAAGCTGTCAGCGCAGCTGACTGATGAGGGGGCGACGTGGAAGATCATCGGGTAGAAAAATACAGTTTTTGACGGAGCGCATCCCCTTTCCTCCCCCTTCCCCCCTTCACAGGAGCGTGCAACCACCCAAAGAACCCTCCTCTTTCCATTGCACCGAACGTAATTTTCTTGTATAATAGGAGCGTTCTTAATCAGATTTTCAGGAAGGAGCTCCCTTCATGTCGACCTTTCCCTCCCGCCGCCAGCTGCCCTTTGTCCTTGGTAGCGTGCTGCTGGCGCCCCTTATCACCCTGTACGCCACCCAGGCGGTGTGGCTGCAAAGCCTGTGGGCTCCCCTGCCCTGGATGGCCTCTCACCTGAAGCCCCTGGCCCTGTTTTGGGTGCTCTTTTCCAGCCTGAGCCTCACCCTCTACGGCTTCTTCCGGCGGCTGTTTCCCGCCTATCTGCCCGAGGTAGCGGTCTTTATGGGGGTGGCGGTCACCAGCCGGTATAAAATGGATATCAACGGTTCCCCCCTCCAGCTCAGCGATTTCGCCTTTGTGAGCAGCCTGGGGGACATCACCGGCTACGCCGCCTCCCAGCTGATCCCCTCTCTCACCACCATTCTGGCCATCGCCGTGGCCGCCCTGCTCACCGAGACCCTGCGGCGGAAGGAGACCTGGCGGCCCTCCCTCACCTCCGGCTTCGTGCTGGGAGGACTGTGCCTGACCCTGTTTCTCTCCGCCCTCTACCCCGGTACCCTCCAGTCCACCGCCATCGCCCTGGACGGGGGCAGCCCGGACCAAGAGACCCGCAACCAGCGGATGGGGGTGGTTCTGGGGATTTACACCGCCTGGGCCCAGCGCCTCCAGGTGGAAAACGGCACCGCCGACCCCGAGGTCTCTATCCTGGTGGAGGACTTTTTGACCGACGCCGCCGCCCCTGGGACCCCCGCCCCTGAGTCGGCCCCCGACATCATCTTCCTCACCTCGGAGAGCTTTTTCGACATCACCCGCCTGCCGGGGCTCACCTTTGCCGATGATCCCCTGCCGGTCTTCCACGCCCTGTCGGAGACCTGCACCAACGGCCCCTTCCTCTCCGACACCTACGGCGGCGGCACGGGCAACGTGGAGATGGCCATGTTCACCGGTCTGTCCGCCTCCTTCCTCAAGGAGGGGGACGCCCTGACCACCCTAAACCCCTCGGTTTACCAGGACCTCCCCACCACCGTCCGCCTGCTGAAAAAGGCGGGCTACGCCACCGTCTCCGTCCACGGCCACACCAGTGAGCTGTACCACCGGGACGTCAACTACCCCGCCATCGGCTTCGACACCGTGGATTTCCTGGAGGACCTCCTCACGCCCCTGGAGATCGCTGGCAAGTACCTCTCCGACGCCGCCTTTGCCCGGGAGCTCATCACCCGATATGAGGCGCGGGACCCCGACAAGCCCCTCTTCCTCTACGGCATGTCCATGGAGAACCACCAGACCTATTCCCCGGAAAAATACGACGGCCATACCTCGGGCTTCCCCGCCCAGAGCGACGCCCTGTCGGGAGAAGACCTGGCCATTCTGGATTCCCTGGTCATGGGCCTCCACCACGCCGACGCCGCCCTGGGGACCCTGGTGGACTACTTCTCCCAGGTGGACCGCCCGGTGCTGCTGGTCTTTGTGGGGGACCACCTTCCCTCCCTGAATCTGGCCGACGGCACCTCTCTCTATTGCCGCCTGGGCTACTCCCCCTCGGAGGAGGCCGCCGACTGGGACGCGGAGACCCTGGCCAACATTCTCTCCACCGACTATCTCATCTGGAGCAACTACGAGACCCAGCCCCAGCCGGACCGGAAGGAGAGCTGCTCCCTTTTGGGCCTGCACACCCTCCAGCGGGCGGGGCTCCCCCTGAACCGGTATTTCACCTGGTTGGACCAGGCGGTGGGCCGGCAGATGCTTCACTACCGGAACCGCCTGTTCGTGGACACGGCGGGCCAGCCCACCTATGACCCCTCCCCGGAGGACCAGGCCATTCTGGACCGCTACGCCGCAGTGGAGCGAAACCTTTTGTACAACCGGTGAGGCCCCCGGGCCTTCCTTCCATTTCGACCATATCTCATGGACACCAAGGAGGATTTTTCCATGTCTCAACCCAACGATCTCCACCACGACAGCCTCCTGGACGAGGCCGTGGACTGCCTGAACCGCTACACCCCCTTCGCCGCCCAGCGCCGGGTGACCTTCACCCGGGAGGGGAACCGGCTGGCCGCCCACATCACCCGCACCGACGGCACCCCCATCCCCGACAGCGCCGACCCCCTGGACCAAAAGCTGGCCCACCTGCCGGGCCAGAAGGTGGTCATCCGTCCCTTCTTCCTCCCCATGGCAAAAAGCCCCTGGCAGGACAAGGCGGCCAACGAGTTCACCACCGTGGACTTTGACTACGCCGCCATCCTGGGCTACGGCCTGAACCCCGACGGCCAGGCCTTTTTGAAGGGCCTCTACTTCCTGCCCACCGACGCCCTGCTGGACGGGCAAACCCCCGGCGAGGACGGGGTGTGGCGCATCCGGCCCGCCACCTATTACGTCCACCAGCTCAGCCTGGACCCCCGGAAGAAATTCGCCCGGTTCCTCTATCTGGTGGAGCGGATCACCGAAGCCATGGAGTATCAATACGACAAATGCGGTTTCTTCTTCAGCGTCTCCCCCCGATAACCCCCACAGCCTCTCCCCTTCCCGGGGGAGAGGCCTTTTCTTACATTTTCCTAACATTTTGGAAAAAAGCCCGGGAATCGGTGGCGTCGCCCATAAAAATGCGGTATACTGGCGATACCATAGGAGGGGGGAAATCCCCCCTTCCAGCTGTGGAAATTTGAAAAATGGAGGATGTTCCAAATGAAACGATGGAAGAAGCTTTCCGCCCTCTTCCTGGCTGTGGTCATGGCCTTTGCCCTGGCGATTCCCGCCGGAGCCGCCCCCATTGACCCCGCAGAAGAGGACATGACGGGTCACATCGTCATCCTGCACACCAACGACGTCCACGGCGGCATCGCCGGTTACGCCGCCGTGGCAGCGGCCAAGGAAGACCTGGAGGCCGACGGTGCCTACGTGCTGCTGTTGGACGCCGGCGACTATATCCAGGGCGACCCCACGGTGAGTGTCTCCCAGGGCGAAACCGCCATTGAGCTTATGAATCGGGCCGGCTACGACGCCGCCGCCCCCGGCAACCACGAGTTCGACTACGGCTATGACAACCTGAAAAAGCTGGAAGCCCAAGCCGACTTCCCCATCCTGGCAGCCAATGTCCAGTATAACGAGGGCAGCGCCCTGGAGGACCGGGCCATCTTCACCGCCCCCGACGGCACCAAGATCGGCGTTTTCGGCCTGGACACCCCCGAGACCGCCACCAAGGCCCATCCCGCCAAGATCCAGGGGGTCACCTTCCTGGCCGGCCAGGACCTGTTTGACTGCGCCCAGGCCCAGGTAGACGCCCTGAAAGCCGACGGCTGCGACCTCATCCTCTGCCTGGGCCACCTGGGCATCGACGCCGAGTCCACCGGCAACCGCTCCATCGACCTGCTGGAAAAGGTAAAGGGCATCGACGTCTTCCTCGACGGCCACTCCCACTCCACCCTGGCAGACATCCAGGCTGCCACCAACAAAAACGCCACCGTGGGCGACACCCTGCTCACCTCCACCGGCACCAAGCTGGCCAACATCGGCATGGTGGATATCACGGCGGGCGAGTCCGACTATACCATCAGCGCCATCAACCTCCCCGTGGAGGAGCTTCTGGCCGACAAGGACTTCACCCCCGACCCCGACGTGGCCGCCCGGGCCGAGGCCATCCAGAAGGAAATCGACGACGACTACGGCACCGCTTTCGCCAAAACCGAGGTTGACCTGAACGGGGAAAAGGCCCAGGTCCGCACCAGCGAGACCAACCTGGGGAACCTGATCGCCGACGCCATGCTGTGGCAGGCCAACACCCTGGGCGAAGAGGTGGACGCCGCTGTCACCAACGGCGGCAGCATCCGGGCCAGTATCCCTGCCGGGGACGTCACCAAGAAGGACATCAACACCGTCCTCCCCTTCGGCAACACCCTGTATATGGTAAAGGTCACCGGCGCAGAGCTGCTGGAAGCCCTGGAGGCCTCCACCTACTGCACCCCCGAGTCCATCGGCGGCTTCCCCCAGGTGGCCGGCCTGGAGTTCACCATCAACACCGGCGTCAAGTTCGACACCAAGGAACTCTACCCCGACTCCACCTATGGCAAGCCCGCCTCCATCAACCGCGTCACCATCCAGTCCGTGGGCGGCCAGGCCTTTGACCCCAAGCAGACCTACACCATCGTCACCAACGACTTTATGGGCGCCGGCGGCGACACCTATTACGCCTTCAAGGCCTCTCCCATCGGCTATGACCTGGGCGTGCCCGTAGACGAAGTGGTGATGGACTATATCACCGCCCAGCTCAAGGGCGTGGTCTCCCAGGCCCAGTACGGCGAGACCGACGGCCGAATCCACACCATCTCCTACAACGATGTGAAGGCCGGCGATTGGTTCAACCAGGCCGTCATTTACGTGACCCTCACGGGCCTCATGAACGGCACCGGCGACGGCTTCTCTCCCAATAGCGCCATCGACCGGGCTATGCTGGTCACCGTCCTCTACCGGATGGCAGGCTCCCCCGCCGTCACCGGCGAGAATCCCTTTACCGACGTGCCCGCCGGCACCTGGTACACCGACGCTGTGATCTGGGCTGCGGAGAATGACATCACCAACGGCACCACCCCCACCAACTTCTCCCCCACCACCCCCCTGACCCGGGAGCAGCTGGCTACCTTCCTCTATCGCTTCGCCGAGTTTGAGAGCCCCGAGCCCATCGAAGTGCTGGGCGACAACCTGGGCGACTTCATCGATAGCGACAAGGTAGCCGACTACGCCAAGACCCCCATGAACTGGGCCATTGAGACCAACCTGATTGGCGGCACCGCCCCCGGCACCCTCAGCCCCCAGGGCACCGCCACCCGGGCCCAGGTGGCCACCATCCTCATGCGGTACACCGCAGAGTAATCCCTTTCCCACCTGATGACAAGGACCGGGCCCTTCGGCCCGGTCCTTGTTTCTCCCCATGTCGCGCAAAAAGGACCTGCCACCAGGCAGGTCCTTTTCTTTTGGATTGTTTTGTGGGATTACCGCTCCATAAACCGGGACAAAAACTCCTTGGTCTCCTCCCGCTGGGGCTCCACGAAGATCTGCTGGGGAGTACCCTCCTCCCAAATGACGCCCTCTCGCATGAAGACCACGCGGTTGGACACATCCCGGGCGAAGGCCATCTCGTGGGTGACCACCAGCATGGTCAGGCCCTCCTTGGCCAGGTCCCGCATAACCGAGAGGACCTCCCCCACCATCTCAGGGTCCAGGGCGGAGGTGGGCTCGTCGAAGAGGAGGACCTCCGGGTCCATGGCCAGGGCCCGGGCGATGGCCACCCGCTGCTTCTGGCCGCCGGAGAGCTGCCGGGGCTTGGCGTTGATATAGGGGGCCATGCCCACCTTGGTCAGGTATTTCATGGCCGCCTCCCTG
>JALERU010000089.1 GCA_022764045.1 Clostridiales bacterium
GGAGACCTTGTGGATGTTGATCATCATCTTCTGCAGCTGAGCATCAACCTCTTCCTCGGTCCAGGACAGACGCTCGGAGTTCTGGGACATTTCCATAGCGGAAACGCCAACGCCGCCGGCGTTAACAGCCTTGGAAGGAGCGACGATCAGGTTGGTCTCGTTCATGAGATAAGCCAGAGCGTCGTTGGTGGTGGGCATGTTAGCGACCTCGATGTAGTACTTAGCACCGCAGGTAGCGATCTTCTTAGCCTGCTCCAGGTTGACGTCGTTCTGCATAGCGGAGGGCATGATGATGTCAGCCTTGGTGCCCCAGGGCTTCTGGCCGGGGAAGAACTCAACGCCGAACTTGTCAGCATAATCCTTAACCACGTTACGGCCGGAAGAACGCATCTCCAGCAGGTACTCGACCTTCTCTTCGGTGCAGACGCCGTCGGGATCGTAGATATAGCCGTCGGGGCCGGACAGGGTGATAACCTTAGCGCCCAGCTGCATCGCCTTCTTGCAGATGCCCCAGGTGACGTTGCCGAAACCAGCAGCAGCGATGGTCTTGCCCTCGATGGACTCGCCCTCGTGCTTCAGGACCTCAACAGTGTAATACACAGCGCCGAAGCCGGTGGCCTCGGGACGAGCCAGGGAGCCGCCATAGGACAGGCCCTTGCCGGTCAGAACGCCGTTCTCGAAGGTGCCCTTCAGGCGGCGATACTGGCCATACATGTAGCCGATCTCACGGCCGCCAACGCCCATGTCACCAGCGGGAACGTCGATGTCGGGCCCGATGTAACGATACAGAGCGGTCATGAAGCTCTGGCAGAAACGCATGATCTCAGCGTCGGACTTGCCGGCGGGATCGAAGTCAGCGCCGCCCTTGCCGCCGCCGATGGGCAGGCCGGTCAGGGAGTTCTTGAAGATCTGCTCGAAGCCCAGGAACTTGATGATGCCGGGGTAAACGTTGGGCTGGAAGCGCAGGCCGCCCTTGTAGGGGCCGATTGCGCCGTTGAACTGGCAGCGATAGCCGATGTTGGTGTGGGTCTTGCCAGCGTCGTCAGTCCAGACAACACGGAAGGTGAACATACGCTCGGGCTCGACCATACGGCCCAGCAGGTCAACTGCCTCATACTCGGGGTGAGCGTCCACAACGGGGCTCAGAGAGCTCAGGACCTCTTCGACGGTCTGCACGAACTCGGGCTCGCTGCCGTGCTTTTTCTTAACGGTTTCAATAACGCTTTCGATATAAGCATTCATGATGTTTTGGCTCCTTCGTTGATAATTTATTTTTACCTGACGACCGCAGGCGAAAATACAAGGATTGATGCAGGATGAGACATAGAACAAAAAGTAATCTTTTCACAAAATCCCATTTGCAACTGAAAGTATAGCACGTCGCCCCTCTAAATGCAACAATTATTTTGAAAAAAATCCGATAAAATTTGCGCCATCCCACAAATTTCTCCCGGTCCGGCCGGGATGAAAGTCGGGGGAGGGGAGGTTGCAAAAAGACGCCGGATGTACCCCGGCGTCTTTTTTATCCCCCTACAAAATGGTGGAAGAGTTGCATTTATTTCCGCAGGATGGTGTGGTTAGCGGCCAGGCGAAGGGGCTCGATGATGACCAGGGTGATGACGGCGGCGGCACCCACCTGGAGCAAATTGCCGGGGATGGAGGTGGCGGGCACGATCCAGTTGCCAAAGAGGATGGCCTCGGCCACATAATATCCCCCAATCTTGATGGCGCAGGCCAGGACCATGGCCAGCAGGTAGAAGGGGAAGGATTTCTTTTTCTCGGTAACAGCGCCCACCACCAGGCCCATGCAGCCCACGATAATCAGGGTGAAGGGGGCCCAGGCGGTCCAGCCGGACAGCAGGTCAAACAGGGCCATGCCGATGCCCCCGGCGATCATGCCGGTGCGCTTGCCGAAGAGGATGGCGGCCACGAAGAGGGGGACGTTCCCCAGGTGGATCAGCCCGCCGTTGGGGGCGAAGGGAAGACGGATATTCACCACAGCGGTGAACACATAGACCAGCACCAGGCAGATGGCGGTGATGGTGAGGTCTTTCACCCGGGACGAAGTGGTGGCGCCCGGCGCGGCAGTTTTGGTGGTCATGGGGAAGTGCCTCCTTTGATTGATTTTTGATGGTGTCATCCTATCACAAAACTGGCCTTATAAAAATCGCCAAAATGAAAGTTTTTGACAAGGTCAGAAGCTGGCGGGGGGCGAGCAGAGCCCGCAGGCCAGATGGGCTGGCTGGTTGTCATCTGGCCTGCTTTCTGGTATGATGACGGCAAGGAAACAGGAAAAGAAAGGAGCATTTGCCATGCCGGAACAAGCCAATCCCTCTCTGCTGGCGCGTCTGGAGGCCCACCACGCCCAGGGATATCTCTCCCTGCACATGCCGGGGCACAAGGAAAATATTGACCTAGCCCCCTATCTGAACACCTTGGGGGCCCAGCTGGATATCACGGAGCTGCAAACCTTTGACGACCTCCACGATCCCTCGGGGGTCCTGGCCAAAACCATGGACCGGGCGGCGGCCCTCTGGGGCAGCCGGAAGAGCTATCTCCAGGTCAACGGCAGCACCGGCGGCCTGCTGGCGGCCATCCGGGCGGCCACCCGCCGGGGGGATAAGGTCCTGGTGGCCCGCCACTGTCACAAGGCCATTTACCACGCCATGGAGCTCTGCGGCTTGGACCCCGTCTTCCTGCTGCCCCCGGTGGAGGAGACCTTCGGCATCGCTGGCTCCCTCACCCCGGACCAGGTGGCCCGGGCCTTAGAGGAGCACCCTGACGTGAAGCTCATCGTCTACCCCAGCCCCACCTATGACGGGGTGGTCAGCGACACGGCGGGGATCTGCGCGGTGGCCCACGAGAAGGGGATTCCCGTCCTGGTGGACGAGGCCCACGGGGCCCACCTGGGCTTCCACCCGGCCTTTCCTCCCAGCGCCATGTCCCAGGGGGCGGACCTGGTGGTGGCCAGCCTCCATAAAACCCTCCCCAGCCTGACCCAGACCGCCATCCTCCACGCCAGCGGCCGGCTGGTGCCCATGCCCCAGGTGGCCCGGCAGACGGGGATCTTCCAGTCCAGCAGCCCCTCCTATCTGCTCATGGCCTCCATGGACGGCTGCATCGGCCTGCTGGAGGAGCGGAGAGACGAGCTTTTCGCCGCCTGGGTCCGGCGGCTGGAGGAGTTTGACCGGGCCGCCCAGGGCTTACAGCACCTGCGCCTGCTGGGCCACGGGACCGGGACGGAGGGGGCCTTCTTCGCCCTGGACCCCTCCAAAATTTTGATTTCCACCCGCCACAGCGCCCTGACCGGGGTGGAGCTGAAGGACATCCTGTACCGGGACTATAAGATCGAGCTGGAAATGGCCCTGGACCACTACGCCGTGGCCATGACCGGCCTGGGCACCGACGACGCCATGCCCGCCCGCCTGGCCCAGGCCCTATTAGAGCTGGACGCGAAATACGGCCCCAGCGAAACCGAACCCGCCCCCCCGGCGGCGATCCACACCCTGCCCCCCCGCCGCTGCTCCCTGGAGGAGGCCGCTATGGCCTCCGGGGGCCTGACCTTCCTCTACGACGGCATGGGGAAGATTTGTGGGGAATACATCTGGGCCTATCCCCCCGGCATTCCCCTCATCACCCCCGGCGAGGAGATCACCACCCCGGTGGTGGAGACCATTGAGGAACTTTACCGGGCGGGGGTCCACCTGGTTGGCACCCGGGGCAAGCCCCCCTTTACCACCTTCGCCCTGGGCCATCAGGACGGATGAAAAGGCTTTGGGGCCGGAAAGGGACCCTCTTGCTTCTGGCCGGCTGCCTGTGGCTGCTGGCGGGGGGCTGGGTGCTGTGGCAGGGGCTGGCGGCCTATAGAACTCTTCCCCGGGTGGGATGGGTCCGGCCGCTGGTGACCCTTCTGCTGTTTCAGGGCCTCAACGGCCCCCTGGTGGCCCTGGCCTGGAAGGAGACCCGCCGCCTGCGGTGGTGTCCCCAGCCCCCGCAGCCCCTCTGGCGGGCCCTGAACGGGCGCGCCTGGTTGCTCTTGGTCCTCTCCCTGGGCGGGAGCCTGTGGCTGCGGGAGGCCGGCCCGATCCCAAAGGACGGGGTGGCTGTGGTCTGCACCGCCCTGGGGGGCGGACTGCTGCTGGCCGGGGCGCTGTTTTGGGTGGCGCTGGTCCGGGAGAAAAGAAAAAACGCCCGGGAAAGGGGCGTTCAGGAGAACATACAAGGAGGAAACCAAATGAAAATCGTTGTGATCACAGGCAGTCCCCACCGTCACGGCACCTCGGCCCTGTTGGCGGACCGGTTTATTCAGGGGGCGAGAGAAGGGGGCCATGAAATTTTCCGCTTTGACGCGGCCTTTCAGGACCTCCACCCCTGCCTGGGCTGCGACCGCTGCCGCCAGGGGGACAAGGTCTGTGTGTGGAAAGACGACATGACCGGGCTGAATCCCCACCTGCTGGCGGCGGACATGATCGTCTTTGCCTCGCCAATCTATTATTACGACTGGAGCGCCCAGCTCAAGCTGGCCATGGACCGTTTTTACGGCTTGGGGGAAGCTCTCCGGGTCCCCAAAAAATCCGCCCTGCTGCTGACCATGGAGGACGACACCATGGAATCCGCCGCCGGGGCCATCCTCTCCTATCAGGGCATGACCAACTACCTGGGCTGGGAGCGCGTGGGCGTGATCTCCGCCCTGGGCTGCGGGGATCTGGAGGCCATGGAGAAGACCAGTTATCCACAGGAAGCCTATGAATTGGGGAAAAGTTTGTGAGAAACCTGCCGTGAAAAAAGGAGAGCGCCTCGGCGCTCTCCTTTTTTATGCTGTTTGGGGGAAATTATTTCACCACGTTCTCGCAGAAGCGCATGAGAATGGTGGCAACCTGTGCCCGGATGGCGCTGCCCTGGGGCTGGAGGGTGGTGGCGGAGACGCCGCCAATGAGGCCAGCCTTGTTGGCCCAGGCCATGGGGTCTTTCGCGTAATCGCTGATCTGGGCGGCGTCGGTGAAGCCTGCCAGATCGGCTTTGGCGGTCACGTCATACCCCTTGAAGGAGGCGTAGCGGTACAGGATGGCCGCCATCTGTTCCCGGGTGATGGGATCGTTGGGGTTGAAGGTGGTAGGAGAAGTGCCGTTCACCACGCCGTTGGCGGCGGCCCAGGCCACGGCCTTGGCGTACCACTGGCCTGCATCTACGTCAGTGAAGGGGGAGGTACCGGCAGCGGGTTCCTTCTCCAGGCGGTAGAGGATGGTGACGATCATGCCGCGGGTGGTGGTGGCGTTGGGCTCGAAGATATTCGTGCCGGTGCCGTTCATCATGCCGTTGGCGATTACATAGTCCACGCCCTCGTGGTACCACTGGGTGGTGTCCACGTCGGTGTACTTCTCAGCGGGGCAGACGTGGGTGACGGGAGCCTGCTTGAAGGTGGCGGTGACCTCCACCTTGGAGGTGGGCATGGTGAAGGTGTA
>JALERU010000012.1 GCA_022764045.1 Clostridiales bacterium
GAGGACGGCGGCGCCCTGAACTGCAACGCCGACGACGCGGCCCGCGCCGTGGCCGAGGCTATGGGCGCGGATAAGCTCATCTTCCTCACCGACACCGACGGCATCCTGGTGGACAGCCACAACCAGTCCACCCGCATCGCCAAAATGGACGTGAGCCGGGCCAAGGAGCTCATGGACAGCGGCCTGATCGCCGGGGGCATGATCCCCAAGACCCTCAACTGCATCCACGCCGTGGAGCACGGGGTGGGGGCGGTCACCGTGCTGGATGGGCGGATGGAGCACGCCATTTTGCTGGAGGCGATCTCGGAGAAGTCCCTGGGGACGACCATGGAGAAGAAGCGGTGAGGCAAAAGGTGGCGACGGGATTCTTCTCACCGCCGGGATTCCAAATCGCCCCCTCATCAGACGCCTTCGGCGCCAGCTTCCCCCCGAGGGGAAGCCTACGTGCTACGCTACGTTGGGGTAATTGCTACGGTATTTTTCTACAATAGGCCGTACAGGATATGCCAACGCCTTCCCCTGGGGGGGAAGGTGGGCCGGCCATAGGCCGGGTCGGATGAGGGCGAGCGTCGAGGATTCCCCAGCGCAGGTAATCGCTCCACCTACCCCCCATCTGTAGGGGCGCATCACGAAGCGCCCGCCGCTTGGTAGTTCTTGCCTACCTGTGAAATAGGCCACGTAACGTCCGGGCGATTCATGAATCGCCCCTATGGGGATAGGCGCAACCCCGCCCCCAGCGTCGCAGACTTTTCCGCCGCGAACGGCGGGAAATAAAATTCAATCATTTTTTCGCCGGCTCCGCCGGTGAAAAAATACGTCTCACCTCACAAGTGTGCGGCCCCAACGGGGCCGTGCGCGCATGAGCGCCCGCAGGCGCCATGGAAGGGAGCGACCGGGCGCAGCCCGGCTCTTAGCGACTCCCAGGGAGGTGACATCCCCAAATTTGGGAGCCCAGCGAAGCGGGTTCCAATTTTCCCCCTTCAAAAGGATGAACGCTTATGACCACAATCGAAACCCTCCCCAACGGTGTCCGCATCGTCACCGAATCCATCCCCACCGTCCGCTCCGCCGCCTTAGGCATCTGGGTGGGCGGCGGCTCCCGGGAAGAGGCCCCGTCGGAGTCCGGCGCGGCCCATTTTATCGAACATATGCTCTTTAAGGGCACGTCCCGCCGCTCGGCCCAGGACATCGCCCGGGAGACCGACGCCATCGGCGGCCAGATGAACGCCTTTACCACCAAGGAGTGCACCTGCTTCTATGGCCGGGTCCTGGACGACCACCTGCCCAAGGCCCTGGATATCCTGTGGGACATGGTATACAACTCCTCCTTCGCCCAGGCTGCGGTGGAGACCGAGCGGGGGGTCATCCTGGAGGAGATCGACATGTACGAGGACACCCCCGACGACCTGTGCGCGGAAAAGCTCTTTGGGGCGGTCTTCCAGGGCAGTTCCCTGTCCCGGCCCATTTTGGGCGCGCCGGAGACCTTGGAGACCATGACCGGGGACTTTCTCAAAGAATACCACCGCCGCCACTACCGGGGGGACAACACCGTGGTGGCCCTGGCAGGGAGCTTTACGCCGGCGGTCCTGGAGGACCTCCGTCGCCGCTTTGCCGCCCTCCCCGGGGGGCAGAAGCAGCCCGTGGAGCCGGCGGTGTATACCCCTTCCTTCGTGGCCACCGCCAAGCCCATTGAGCAAAACCACCTGACCCTGGCCTTCCCCGGCCTGGATTATAACTCCCCCAAGCGCTTCGCTCTCCAGCTGCTGTCCTCTATCCTGGGGGGCGGGGTCTCCTCCCGGCTCTTCCAGCAGGTGCGGGAGCAGCAGGGGCTGTGCTATTCCATCTACTCCTACGGGGCCGGCCACGCCGACACCGGGGTCTTCTGCATCTACACCGCCCTGAACAAGGAGACCGAGGAAAAAGCCCTCACCACCATCCGCCGGGTGGTGGACCAGCTCCGGGAGGAGGGCCCCACCGCCGAGGAGCTGGAGCGGGCCCGGGAGCAGTCCAAGGCCAACGTGGTCATGGGCATGGAGTCCACCCAGGCCCACATGAGCCACGCCGGCCGGTCCCTGCTCTTTTCCGGGGAAATCCTCTCCCCCGAGGAGATCATCGCCGCCTACGACGCCGTCACCCACGAGGATGTGGTGGCCCTGGCCCGGGAAATTTTCCGCTGGGACCAGGCATCCCTGTCCGCCGTGGGCCAGGTGCGCCCAGCGGAGGAATATAAGCGCTTGATTTTGGGATAAACATAAACAACGGATAGGCAACGAAAAAAGCCCTCCTTGGGAAGGAGGGCTTTTTTGATGGAAAAATCCGGCAGCGTCGCAGACTTCCGCCGCCCGCATGAGCGCCCGCAGGCGCCATGGAAGGGAGCAACCGGGCGCAGCCCGGTTCTTAGCGAGTCCCAGGCGGCGGAACCAAATAAAATCATTTTTTCGCCGGCTCCGCCGGTGAAAAAATACTTCTCAGTCCGGGAGTACCTGGCTCCGCCAGGCGCGGTTCGGACTGCAATCCCCAAATTTGGGAGCCCGGCGGGTCCCAAATTTCCCCGGTCACCGCTGCTTTTTCAGCAGGCGGATGTCCTTGCCGAAGAAGCCCAGGGAGAGGTATTCCCCCTCCAGCCGGGAGGCCACCTGGGGGGAATACCGCTGGCGGATGGCATCCAGGCTCAGGTTGGAGGAGATGACGGTGTGCTTGTCCTCCACCAGGCGGGTGTTGACCACCTCGTACAGGGCGGCCTGGATGAAAGGGGAGGTGAACTCGCTGCCCAGGTCGTCCAGGATCAGCAGGTCGCAGGTCAGGTACCGGCGGGTGTCGGCCCCGGCCTGCTGGGCGTCCTCCCCAAAGCGGGCGAACTTCCGCTTCTCAAACCGGGCGAAAACGTTGGCGGCGGTGTCGTAGACCACGGAATAGCCCTTTTCCGACACCACCCGGGCGATGCAGGCCGACAGGAAGGTCTTCCCCAGGCCGGGGGCCCCGAAGAGGAAGAGGTTTTTGTGGGGGAAGGTGCCGAAAAGCTCCGCATAGTTCCGGCAGGAGGACAGGACCAGCTCCATCCCCTCCCGGGGGGAGCGGTGGAACTCGGGCCAGACCTGGCGGTCGTAGTAGTCCAGGCGGAAAGTCTCGAAGGACTGGTCCCCCAGGTTCAGCAGGGAGGACAGCTCCGTGATCTGCTCCTGGCGGCACAGGTCCTTCAGGCACTGGCACATCGTGGGGCCTTGCCAGCCCCGGTCACCGCACAGGGGGCAGTAGGGGGTCTCGTCCAGGGCGTCGGTGGGATAGCCCGCCCCGTCCAGCAGGGCGGCCTCCTCGTCCTGGAGGGCCAAATTTTCTTGGCGCAGGGCGGCCAGGGCCTCCTGCTGTCCCAGGCCCTGGCGGAGGGAGAGGGCCAAAATGCGGGGGGCGGTCTGGCGGAGCTGGCGGTCGATTTCCGCCACCCGGGGGAGGGTCCGGTAAATTTCCCCCCGGCGGCGGGCCTGGGCCTCCTGATGGGCCTTTTGGGCCTGCTTCAGCCTGGCCTCGGCCCGGGAGAGAATGGATGCGCTGTATGCCATGGGTCAGTCCTCCTTCCTGGGGACGGAGAGATTTGCCTGTTGGAGCTCCTGGAACATCCGGTCGATGTCCGAGGAGGCCACGGGGTTTTGGCTGGTTGGGCCGGGGCCGGCCTTGGAAAAGGTGGGCTTGTAGCCTCGCTCGGCGGCCTCCACGGCCTTGGCGGTGGTCAAACCCTGCTGGTGCCAGCGGTTCAGGATGCTGTTCATATAGGTCCACTTAAACCCCTGGAGGTTGTAAATGGTCCGCTCCTTGGCCAGCAGCAGCAGCTCGTCGGAAAAGCCCAGCTGGATCCAGCGGTCCAGGAATTCCGCCTCCTTGGGCACCGGGGCCCGGCTCTCCCCGAAGAGGAGCTGGAGGATCTGGCTCCCCCGGCTGTTCAGGCGGGAGAGGCGGTGGAGGTGGGCGTCGGCGGCCTCTAAGGTGTCCACCCCGGCCTTTTGCCACTTGTAGGCCTCCCGGCGGATCTGGACCAGGGTGGGCTTGCGCCCGGGGCCTTTTTTCTTGGCCTGCTCCACGCACCAGCCGGTGAGGGTGAGAATGACCTCCGGCGGCAGGGCCAGGTAGTCGTAGATGGTGTAGAGAATTTTCAGGTCGGCGGGGGAGAGGACCTTCCCCAGCAGCTTTTCCACCGCCGGCACCAGGGCCTGAAAGCCCCCGCCGTTTTGCAGGGCCAGGGCGATGTCCTGGGTGGTGTATTCCGGGGGCCGGTCGTCCTCCAGCTTCGCCGGGGGCTGGGGACGGACGGGGGTGTCGGAGGCGATGAGGCCCATTTGGATGAGGGCGTTCTGAGCCTCCTCCACCCGCTGGGGTACCCAGGGGAGGGCGCCGCTGTTCTGGCCGGCGGCCAGGCAGAGATAAAGCAGGGCCGCGTCGCCGTTGCCTGCATTCATTAGTTTCTCTACCGCTTTGCGGTGGAGGGAGAGGATATTGCCGGGAAACAGGAAATTGTTTGCCATCAGGCCGCCTCCTTTCGTGGGGAATCCTTTGGTTGCTTTTCTATTCTACAGGAAAGTTGGCGGTTCGTAAAGGTTTATCTTTTGGGGGAGGGAGGGGGCTTCTACCCGGCGTTATGACGAGATCACCCCCTCATGAGTCAGCTCCGCTGCCATACGCTACTTCGGTACGTTGGGGTGATTACTACGGTAGTTTTCTACAATAGGCCACACAGGGCTTGTCAAAAGCCTTCCCCTGGGGGGGAAGGTGGGCCGGCCCTTCGGGCCGGGTCGGATGAGGGCGAGCGTTGAGGATTCTGCGGTGCTGGGAATCCACCCCATCCCCACAGAGGGTCTACCCTTTTCTGTCGAATCATGGTATAATATCATATTACCAAAAAACCAACCTCGAAACGGAGGAATCCCTATGGCAAACCGAGTGACCATCTATATCCACAACCAGCGCTACGCCTTCCTGGCCGAGGAGGACGAGAGCTACCTGCAGCAGTGCGCGGACATCGTCAACAAGGAGATGGACGAGGCCATGGCGGGCACCACCCTGTCCGTCACCGACGGGGCGGTGCTGGCGGCCATGAACGTGGCCGACAAATACTGCAAAGAGCGCCAGGTGGCGGACAACCTCCGGGCCCAACTGAAGCAGGCCCTGGACGAAAACGCCCGGCTGGCCAAGGAGCTGTCGGAGGCCAGGCGGGAGGCCCGAAAGGCGGCCAAGGCCGCCAAAGCCGCCAAGGCCGCCCCCAAGGCGGAAGAGGGCTGAGCCATGGAGCTATTGGCCCCCGCCGGCTCCCCGGAGGCCCTTACCGCCGCGGTCCAGGCCGGGGCGGACGCGGTCTATCTGGGGTTCGGCCCCTTGAACGCCCGCCGCAACGCCAAAAACTTCACCCAGGCAGAGCTGGAGCAGGCCGTGGCCTACTGCCACCTGCGGGGGGTGAAGGTCTATCTCACCCTGAACACCCTCCTCTCCCAGCGGGAACTCCCCCTGGCCGCCGACACCGGGCGGCTGGCCTCGGATTTGGGGGTGGACGCCATCCTGGTCCAGGATCTGGGGGTGGCGCGGCTCCTGCGGGAGACCTGCCCCGACGTGCCCCTCCACGCCTCCACCCAAATGACCGTCCATAACCTGGACGGGGTGAAGGCCTGCGCCGATTTGGGGATGACCCGGGTGGTCCTCTCCCGGGAGCTGGCGGCCTCGGAGATTGCGTATCTGTGTGAGCATTCCCCCGTGGAGCTGGAGGTCTTCGGCCACGGGGCCCTTTGCATGTGCTACAGCGGCCAGTGCTACCTCTCGGCGGTGTTGGGGGGCCGCAGCGGCAACCGGGGCCTGTGCGCCCAGCCCTGCCGGCTGGCCTTCCGGTGGCCGGGGGACAAAAAGAACACCCACCCCCTGTCCCTGAAGGACCTCTCCCTGGCGGGCCACCTGACCCGGCTGAAGGAGATGGGGGTGGCCTGCCTGAAAATCGAGGGGCGGATGAAGCGGCCGGAATATGTGGCCGTCGTCACGGGGATTTACGCCGCCGCCCTCCGAGAGGGGCGGGAGCCCACCCCGGCGGAGCTGGGCCAGCTGGAGGCCGCCTTCTCCCGCCAGGGCTTCACCCAGGGGTATTTCCAGGACAAGAAGGGCCCGGCGATGTTCGGCACCCGGAAAGAGGGGGCCAAGGACCCGGCGGAGCTCTTTGACCAGGCCCGGCAGTTTTACAGCCGGGGGGAGCATCGGGTGGTCCCCGTCTCCCTCACCGCCCGGGTGAAACAGGACGCCCCCTTGACCCTCACCGCCCAGGACGACCGGGGCCACAGGGTGACCGTCCAGGCCGAGCCCCCCCAGGAGGCCCGGAGCAAGGAGACCACCGCCGGCCAGATTGCCGGCCAACTGAAAAAGACCGGCGGCACGGTGTATGAGGCTGGGCAGATCCAGGTGGACATCGACCCCGGCCTGTCGGTCCCCCTGTCCGTGGTGAACCGCCTGCGGCGGGAGGCCCTGGCCCAGCTGGATCAGGTCCGGACCCAGCCGCCCCGGCGGGAAACAAAGCCTTATATCCCCCCAAAAAGATCGGCGGGCCCCAAGGGAGCGCCGCGCTTTTCTCTGTCCTTCCACCGGTGGGAGCAGCTATCCCCCGAGAGCCTGGACCAAGGCCCCGCCCTGGTCTATCTCCCCTGCCAGGGAGCGGCGGAGCATGCCCCGGCGCTGGAGGAGATCCTTGCCCGCTATCCAAACATCGCTTTCGGCGTCACCCTGCCCCGGGTGGCCTGGGACCGAGAGCTGCCCCGGCTGCGGGAGGAGCTGGCCGCCGCCCGAAAGGCGGGGGTCACCGAGGCCCTGCTGGGGCACATCGGGCAGCTTCCCCTGGCCCGGGAATTTGGTCTCACCCCCCGAGGGGACTTCGGTCTGGGGCTGACCAACGACCTGACCGCCCAGGAGCTCCGGCGGCTGGGCTTCGCCTCGGCCACGGCCTCCTTCGAGAGCCGCCTGTCCCAGATCCGGGATCTCAGCAAGCCCTTGGACCTGGAGCTGCTGGTCTATGGCCGGCTGCCCCTGATGGTTACGGAGAACTGTATCCTCAAAAACCGGGGCCAGGGGTGCCGCTGCCAAGACACCGACCAGAGCCTCCGGGACCGGAAGGGGGAGGACTTCCCCGTGGAGGGGGCCTGGGGGTGCCGGAGCGAGATCTTCAACGCAAAAACCCTCTGGCTGGCGGACAAGACCGACTGGCAACGGGCCGGGTGCGCCTATGCCCGGCTGGCTTTCCTGCGGGAGACGGCGGGGGAGTGCGCCCAGGTTTTCCGGGCTTACCGGGCCGGGGGCGTGGAGCCGCCGGGGGAGTTTACCCGGGGGCTGTATTATCGTGGGGTGGAGTGAGGAGGCAGGCGGGATGGAACCCTGCCACGGTGAAAGGTGGCGACGGTATCCTTCTACCCGCTGGTACTCCGCATCGCCCCCTCATCAGTCAGCTGCGCTGACAGCTTCCCCCCAAGGGGAAGCCTACGTGCTATGCAGCGTTGGGGTGTTTGCTACGGTAGTTTTTTACAGTAAGCCATACAGGATATGCCAAAGCCTTCCCCTGGGGGTCCAACTGTCCGGGGGACAGTTGGATATCAAATCCATTTTACCTTAGCTCTGAAGGTGGGCCGGCCCTGCGGGCCGGGTCGGATGTGGGCGAGCCTGGAGGATTCCACGGCGTCGGTAATAGACGCACCCACCCTACCCCCCCAGCGTCGCAGACTTCCGCTTTCCGCAGAAAGCGGAACAAATTCCAATCATTTTTTCGCCGGCTCCGCCGGTGAAAAAATTCTTCTCAGCCCGGGAGTGCCAGCTCCGCTGGCGCGGTTCGGGCTGCAATCCCCCAAATCTGGAAGCCCAGCGAAGCGGGTTCCAGATTTCGATGGACTTTACGGAGGCAATCTATGAAAATAGTCTTAGCATCCCAATCTCCCCGCCGCCGCCAGCTGCTGGGGCAGATGGGACTGGAATTCACAACCAAATCGCCGGAGATCGACGAGGACGCCTTTCAGGGCCTCCAGGCCCAAGAGCTGGTCCAGACCCTCTCCCGGGAAAAGGCCCGCTGGATCGCTGGGCAGGTGGACCCCGACGCCATCGTCATCGGGGCGGACACCGTGGTGGTCCGGGACGGGGTCATTTTGGGGAAACCCGCCGACGAGGCTCAGGCCGAGGCCATGCTGGCCTCCCTGTCCGGCCGGGACCACCAGGTGTGCACCGGGGTCACCGTCTGCCGGGGGGACAAGCTGGTCACCCAGGTGGAGGTCACCCAGGTGACCTTCCGTTCTCTGACTGCCCAGGAGATCCACCAGTACGTCTCCACCGGGGAGCCCATGGACAAGGCCGGGGCCTATGGCATCCAGGGCCTGGGAGGCCTGCTGGTGGCGGGCATCCGGGGGGACTACAGCAACGTGGTGGGCCTGCCCGTCTGCCGCTTGGGGCGGATGCTTCTGGACTTCGGCGTGGACTGCCTGGCGCTGGCCGGACGCTGAGCCCTTTGGTGGGGCTCCGGCCCGGCCCGCGGGCGAGAAGGGACCTGCCGTGAAGGGATTTTTTCAACATACTTGGGTAAAACTCATTGCCGTGGCTCTGTCTCTGAGCCTCATCGCCGCAGCGGCGGCCCTGGTCCTGGACGGGACCTCGGCCCCCCTGCGGGGATTGGGAGAGAGGGTGTCACGGCCTTTTTCTCGCCTTTTTTCGGCCGCCGCCGGGAAACTTAGCCAGGGAGAGGACTATCTGAAAGGGGTCGCCGCCCTCCAGGCAGAAAACGACGCCCTGGAGCAGGCCCTGGCCGAGGCCAAACAGGCCGCCCGGACGGGGGAGCTGGCCACGGCGGAAAACGCCCGGCTGCGGTCTCTGCTGGGGTTGAAGGAGGCCGGACAGGACCTCACCCTCACCGCCGCCTGGGTGGTGGCCCGGCCCGGGGACAACTGGCAGGGGGAGGTCACCATTGACCAGGGGTCCGAGGAGGGGGTCCGGGCGGGCCAGTGCGTGGTGGACGAGCACGGGGCCCTGGTGGGCCGGGTGAAGGAGACCGGGAAAACCTGGGCCGCCGTCACCCTCCTCTGGGACGGGGCCTTCCAGATGGCGGGCCAGGGGACCCAATCTGGGGTCTTAGGCACCCTGGAGGGGAAGCTGGACCTGCTGCCCCAGGGCAGCCTCGCCTTCTCCTGCCTCACCCAGGCCGACCCCGTCCAGGTGGGGGAGGAGATCGTCACCTTCGCCGCCCAGGAGAGCTACCCCTCGGGGCTGGTGGTGGGGACGGTGGCCTCCCTGACCACCGACCCCGGCGGGCTCACCCGCTCGGCCATCCTCACCCCGGCGGCGGACCTGCACAAGCTGTCTGAGGTCTTCGTGGTCACTTCCTTCCGGGAGGACCGGTGATGGGCCGCCCCCGTCTGTACCTGGCCACCGCCCTGGCTTTCCTGGTGGAGTGGGAGGTCCTCACCCACGTCTCCCTGCTGGGGGTCCACCCCCGGCTCCTGCCCGCCCTGGTGTACCTGGTGGGCGTCTCCGCCGGAGCTGACCGGGGGGCGGAATGTGGATTATTTGCCGGGGCCCTGTGCTACCTCACCGGCGGCACCCCCTGGCAGATGGCCCTTTTCACCCTGCTGGGGGGGATTTCCGGCGCGGTTTTCCACACAATGGAGGGCTTCTGGGGAAAGTGGCTCCTCTGCCTGCCCGCCCTGGCGGGGTGGGTGGGGCTTTTGCTGCTGGGCCACTGCCTGGGGGGCGTCAGCCTTGCCGCCGGGCTGCGGGTGGCCGGGGCGGAGCTTCTGCTGGCCGTTGTCTGCTTCCCGGGGGCGGCGCTGCTGCTGTGGCAGCCCCGCCCCCGGCGGAGGGGGAGGGTCCGGCGGCTTAGGGGGAGGTAGTCCTGCCCTATGCGCAGGGGGCCGGCCCTTGTGGGGCCGGGACGATGCGCTGGCAGACCCTGCCAGGGAGGCCGCCTGGGACTCGCTAAGAGCCGGGCTGCGCCCGGTTGCTCCCTTCCATGGCGCCTGCGGGCGCTCATGCCCGGCGGGGGCCCCATTTCTCTGGAGAAATGGGGGAAAGAGCACCAAGGGGGAGGAGTTTCCTCCCCCTTGGAACCCCCTTAGTTGGTTTTTTGAAACCTATATGTATGTGGTTATATATAAATTAAGTGGCCTGTGGCCCTCTCTTTGGAAGGCCGTCCAAAGCGCGCCCACCGGCTGGGCGCGCGGGGGCGTGGGTGGGTACCCTTCGGGAGGGGTTGGTGGAGCTATTCCCTACGCCGTGGAAACCTCAACGCACGCCCTCATCCGACCCGGCCTCCGGCCGGCCCACCTTCCCCCCCCAGGGGAAGGCGATTGGCAAGCCCTGTGGGGCTTACTGTAGAAGCCTACCATAGCAAAAACCACAACGTAGCCTAATAGCGTAGGCTTCCCCTCGGGGGGAAGCTGTCAGCGCAGCTGACTGATGAGGGGGCGATGTGGAGTACCGGCGGGTAGAAAAATCCCGTCGCCACCTTCCACCGTGGCAGGTTTCCACCCCACCTCCTCCCCGCGCCCCTCACCGGGGGCCAAATTCTTCTAAGGAGCTGATCTTATGCCCCCCCGCCGCCTCACCGCCGCCGCCGGCTTCTTCGCCGTGCTCCTGGTCACCTTTACCTGCCTGCTCTGGCACCTGCAAATCACCGCTGGGGCCGCCTATTACGCCAAATCCCAGCGGAGCATTGCCCAGGTGGAGTCCGTCCCCGCCGCCCGAGGTAGACTCCTGGACCGCAATGGCAACGTCTTGGCTCAGGACCAGGTGACTTGGTCCGTGGTGGTAGCCGAGGACGCGGAGGACCCTGTCCGCCAGCGTCTGGAAACCCTCTGTCGGGAGGAAGACGTGGACTGGTCGGGCAAGGGGGCCATCCAGAACGCCACCTCCCGCCTCCTGGCCCGGATCACTGAGGAGGGCTTGCCGGGGGTCACCTTCACCCCGGCGGTCCAGCGGCTGGGCGGGGAGACCCTGGCCCCCCATCTCCTGGGCCGGGTGGGGCAGATGAGCCCCCAGGAGTGGGAGACCTATCAGGACCAGGGCTACGCCATGGACGAGCGGGTGGGAAAGGACGGGGCCGAGGGGGCCTTTGAGGCCCAGCTCCATGGCACCCCCGGACGGAAGGTGCTGGAAACCGATGCCTCCGGCCGGGTCACCGGGGAAGACTATGCCGTCCAGCCCCAGGCGGGCCGGGACGTGAAGCTCACCCTGGACCGGGACCTGCAGGAGGCCGCCCAAGCCGCCCTGTCGGCCTTTTTAGACCGCCACCCCCAGGCCACCGGCGGGGCGCTGGTGGCCTTGGACGTGACCGACGGCGGGGTGCTGGCTATGGCCAGTGAGCCGGGCTATGACACAGCCTCCTTCTCCGCCGACTACGCCGCCCTGTCGGCCGACCCCGCCCATCCCCTGATGAACCGGGCCATCCAAGGGCTCTACGCCCCCGGGTCCACCTTCAAGCTGGTCACCGCCGCAGCAGCCTTGGAGGAGGGCTTTCTCACCCCCGAGACCCAGATTTTAGACACCGGCCGCTACACCTATTACAAAAGCCCCCAGCCCCAGTGCTGGCTCTACCGCCAGGAGGGGAGGACCCACGGCCTGGAAACCGTCACCGAGGCCATCACCGACTCCTGCAACATCTTCTTCTACGACGCCGGCCGCCGGGTGGGCATCGAGACCTTGGGCCAATACGCCCACGCCCTGGGCCTGGGGGAGAAGACGGGCATTGAGCTGGCCGGGGAAAAGGCCGGCGTGGTAGCCGGGCCGGATTACACAGAGTCCATCGGGGGCCAGTGGTATGAGGGCAGCGTCCTCTCCGCCGCCATCGGCCAGGAGAACAACCGCTTCACCCCCCTCCAGCTGGCCCACATGACCGCCACCCTGGTGGGGGACGGCAACCGCTGGCAGGTCCACCTGCTGGAGCAGGCGGCGGGGGAGGCCCCCTATCAGCCCGTCAGCCTGGGCCGTGTCCAACTGAGTCAGGAAAACGTGGCCGCCATCAAGGAGGGCATGCTGGGGGTGACCCAGTCGGGGTCCCTGGCGTCGGCCTTCCGGTCCCTCCCCGTCCAGGCCGGGGCCAAAACGGGATCGGCCCAGGTGGCGGGGAAGGAGAATTCCAACGCCGTCCTGGTGGCCTTTGCCCCCTATGAGGACCCGGAGATCGCCCTGGCCATCGTGGTGGAGCAGGGGGGCTCGGGGTCCGGGCTGGGGGAGGTGGCAGCCCAGGTGCTGGGGGCCTTTTTGGGTGAGTGAGTTGGTGGGGCTGCTACCCACGCCGAGGAATCCTCCAGGCTCGCCCTCATCCGACCCGGCCTCCGGTCGGCCCACCTTCCCCCCAGGGGAAGGCGATTGGCAAACCCTGCATGGCTTATGTAGAAAAATACCGTAGCAATCACCCCAACGTAGCATAGCACGCAGGCTTCCCCTCGGGGGGAAGCTGGCACCGAAGGTGACTGATGAGGGGGCGATCTGGAGTATCGGTGGGTAGAAGAATCCCGTTGCCACCTTAGGCCGGTGCGTCTATTACCAACGCCGAGGAATCCTCCAGGCCCGCCCTCATCCGACCCGGCCCGTAGGGCCGGCCTACCTTCCCCCCCAGGGGAAGGCGATTGGCAAAGCCTGTGGGGCTTATGTAGAAAAC
Source organism: Clostridiales bacterium (assembly GCA_022764045.1). Classification (GTDB taxonomy): domain Bacteria; phylum Bacillota; class Clostridia; order Oscillospirales; family Oscillospiraceae; genus Evtepia. The sequence goes on from JALERU010000012.1 coordinate 12,644, forward strand.
TACCGTAGCAAAAACCACAACGTAGCAAAGCACGTAGGCTTCCCCTTGGGGGTCGAACTGTCCGGGGGACAGTTCGATTTAATCCAATGCGAAGCCACCTTAAATTATAGCTGTCAGCGCAGCTGACTGATGAGGGGGCGATCTGGAATATCGTCGGGGAGAAGAACCCCCGTTTCTGGTTTCTTTCTCCAAATAATCGGAGAGACCCTGTCAAAAATTTTCCTTTTTTCGGAATGGATTCATTCCAAAAAAATCGCTCCTTTTTGATATGATAGCGCCGAAAAAACTCGGACCTCATCTCAAAAAGGAGCTTTTGTTATGGAATCCAACGAATCTTTGCCCGAAACCCTTGCCGCCCAAATCAATGCCCTCCTGCCCAGGAAACGGGCGGCCCGTTTGGCTTTCGTGACCCATATGGATCTGGTGGACCGGCTCATCGACGTCTCTTTTGCACCCGAAAGGAGTGGGAAGCGGCCCTGGCCGATGCCCGGGCCTGCGGCGACGATGTTTTGACCATCCTTCTCCTTTACCAAGACCTGCACGGGCACGTGCTGGAGGGGGAAGATCAAATCTAATCAAAGTTGGGAGCCCGGCGGGTCCAAAATTTCATAACCCCGAAAACCTTGCAATCCGACCTGTTTTGCAGTATCCTAAAGGGTAATAAAACCCAAAGGAGGGATGGAAGGATGGCCTATGGATCGGCCAAAATGTGTCTGCAATGCGCCACCTGCAGCATGGTGTCCACCTGCCTGTTTCGGGCGCTGAAGTTTTTGTCCTGCCGGGACAGCCGGGTGAAACAGGAGTCCTGCCAGTGGCCCAAGGGGAAGACCCTGCGCCTGGAGATCCCCGGCGCCAAGGGCTTTACGGTGACGGGCACCGAGGAGGGCTTCCGCAAGCTCCCCCAGGACACCCCCGGGGACGTGACCATTCGCTTTAAGAGCCCCGACGACGCCTTCCGGGTCTTTACCGGGCAGATCGGCATCGCTCAGGCTTACGCCCAGCACCGGTTCACCCTGCGGGGCAATATGGGCCTGGCCATGCCCTTTGTCCGATGCGTGGACATCACAGAGGGGTACCTATTCCCCTGGGTGTTAGCCAGGCGTATCCTAAAACGACGACCAAAAAAGGAAGTATCCACCGCCCGGGTCTACCTGGCGGTGCTGTTCGGGAGGTAATGTACCATGTCTGCCTATTATGAATTTAAGCTGCCCGCCAAGATCCTCTCCGGCGCCGGGGCCCTGGAGCACATCCCCCACGAGCTGGAAGGGCTGGGGGCCCGCCGCCCTCTGCTCCTCAGCGACCAGGGCCTGGAGCAGGTGGGCACCGTGAAAGTGGTCCAGGCCGCCCTGCGCCAGGGGGGCATGGAGGCTGCGGAGACCTTTTGCCACATCCCCCCGGACTCCTCCATTGAGGTGGTGAACCAGATCGCCTCCCTCTACCGCCAGACCAAGTGCGACAGCCTCATCGCCCTGGGCGGCGGGTCGGTGATCGACACCGCCAAGGGGGTGGGGATGGTCCTGGCCCAGGCGGGGAGCGACCTGCTGGACTCCGCCGGCTGCGAGGTACTGCCCCGGGGAGAGCACGTCCCCTTTGTGGCCGTGCCCACCACCGCCGGCACCGGCAGCGAGGCCACCATGGTGGCCGTGGTCTCCAACCCCGCCGTCCAGGTGAAGATGGAGTTTCTCAGCTACCACCTCCTCCCCGACGTGGCCGTGCTGGACCCCCGGATGACCGAGACCCTGCCCCCCCGGATCACCGCCTCCACGGGCTTCGACGCTCTGGTCCACGCCATCGAGGCGGCCACCTGCCTCCAGCGCAACCCGGTGAGCGATTCCTTCGCCGAAAAGGCCATCCAGCAGATCGTCCGGGCCCTGCCTCTGGCGGTGAAAAACGGCAAGGACAAAAAGGCCCGCATGGCCATGGCCAATGGCAGCCTGCTGGCCGGGGCGGCCTTTTCCAACTCCATGGTGGGCCTGGTCCACGCCATCGGCCACGCCCTGGGCGGGGTGTGCCACGTGGCCCACGGGGACGCCATGACCATCCTGCTGCCGGCGGTGATGGAGTATAACCTGGACAAGTGCCGCGGGCGTTATGGGGAGCTGCTGCTCTATGTGGCCGGCCCCGAGGTCTACGCCGCCACCCCCGAGGACCAGCGGCCCCAGAAGACCATCGACACCCTGGTGGCCCTGCGCCAGCAGCTGGCGGAACAGACCGGCCTGCCCACCACCCTGTCCCAGACGGGCCGGGTGAAGAAGGAGGACTTCGAGGCCGTGGCCCGGACCGCCCTGAACGACGGGGCCATTATTGTGAACCCCGCCGAGGCAAATTTTGACGAAATCATCGGCATTCTCAAGGAGGTGTGGGCATGAGCACCGCGACCCATGTGGCAAAAATCGAAGAGACTGTGGCCCGGCAGCGCGCCTTTTTCAACACCGGCGCCACCCGTCCCGTGGCCGTGCGGGTGGCCGCTCTGAAACGGCTGAAGAAAGAGATCCAGGCCCGGGAGCAGATCCTCCTGGACGCCCTCCAGGCCGACCTACACAAATCCCATTTCGAGGGGTACATGTGCGAGCTGGGCCTGAACCTGGACGAGCTGGGCTATCTGACCAAAAACATCGCCAAGTGGTCCAGGCCCCGCCGGAAGCCCACCCCCCTGGCCCAGTTCAAGTCCACCAGCTACGAGCTGGCCGAGCCCTACGGGGTGGTGCTGGTGATGTCCCCCTGGAACTACCCCTATCTGCTGAGCTTAGACCCCCTCTTCGGGGCCGTGGCCGCGGGCAACTGCGTCATCCTCAAGCCCAGCGCCTACGCCCCCAACACCAGCCGGGCCATGGCCGAGCTCATTGCCGCCGTCTTTAACCCCGACTGGGTCACCGTCATCGAGGGGGGCCGGGAGCAGAACTCCGCCCTGCTGGAGCAGCGATTCGACTACATCTTCTTCACCGGCAGCGTGGACGTGGGCAAGCTGGTCATGGAAAAGGCCAGCCGCAACCTGACCCCTGTTACCCTGGAGCTGGGGGGCAAGAGCCCGGTCATTGTGGATGCCACCGCCAACATCCCCCTCACCGCCCGCCGGCTGGCCTTTGGCAAGATCCTCAACGCCGGCCAGACCTGCGTGGCCCCCGACTACTGCCTGGTGGACCGGAAGGTGAAGGACCGGCTGGTGGAGGAATTAAAGCTCCAGTTCCAGAAGATGCTGGGGGAGGACCCCCTGGCCAACGACAACTTTGTGCGGATCATCAATCGCAAGCACTACAACCGCCTCCAGGGCCTGCTGGAGGGGGAGACCATCCTCTACGGCGGCGGGCACCGGGACGATCCCGACTCCGACAGCGGCTGGATTGCCCCCACCCTGGTGGCCGACACCTTGGACCGGACCTCCAAGCCCATGGGGGAGGAGATCTTCGGGCCCATCCTGCCCATCATTCCCTATGACGGGCTGGACCAGGCCATTCACTTCGTGAACCGGGGGGAGAAGCCCCTGGCCCTCTACCTCTTCACCCGCAGCGAGAAGACCAAAGCCCGGGTGCTGAACCACTGCTCCTTTGGGGGTGGATGCGTGAATGACACCATCATCCATCTGGCCACCCATCACATGGGGTTTGGCGGGGTTGGTTACAGTGGCATGGGGAGTTATCATGGGAGGAAGAGTTTTGACACCTTCTCCCATTACCGGGCCATTGTGGATAAGGCCACGTGGATTGATTTGCCCATGCGGTATCAGCCGTATACGAAAGTGAATGATAAGCTGATTCGGATGTTTTTGAGGTGAGAAGGAGCTTATTAGTATGATTGCAAAAACACCAGCCTGGAGGGGAACTCTGGGCTGGTGTTTTTTGGGGGAATGTAGGGTGGAAACCTGCTGCGGTGGAAGGTGGAAACGATAACCTTCTACCCACCGATACTCTACATCGCCCCCTCATCAGTCAGCTGCGCTGACAGCTTCCCCCCGAGGGGAAGCCTACGCTACTATGGTACGTTGGGGGTATTACTACGATATTTTTCTACATAAGCCATACAGGCTTTGCCAAAGCCTTCCCCTGGGGGGGAAGGTGGGCCGGCCGGAGGCCGGGTCGGATGAGGGCGTGCGTCGAGGATTTCTCGGCGTAGGTAATAGACCCACCAACCCATTCCCAAAGGGTACGCACCCACGCCCCTGTGCGCCCAGCCGGTGGGCGCGCTTTGGACGGCGTTTCAATGAGAGGGCCACAGGCCGCGTAATTCTTTAAGAATACCCACCGAAAGGTTTTTCGTAAACCAGAGGATGGGGTTCCAAGGGGAAAGAACCTCTTTCCCCTTGGTCTTCTTTCCCCCATTTCTTCGGAAGAAATGGGGCCCCCGCCGGGTAGGCGGCCCGCCCGGCGCAGTGTGCGCCACGGTCCCATCTCGGCCCCAAAGGGGTTGGTTACTCCCCGCCCCGGGGCAGCTCCACCGGCGCAAAGGCCGCCAGGGTCCCGGCGTCCTCCTGGTTGGCCCAAACCCGCCCAAAGGTGGCCAGCAGCCCCGTTGTCTGCCCGCTGGGGGGCTCCGCCGTGACGCTGTCCCCCAGCCCCACCACCGACAGGGTCACGTCATAGTCGGCCAAGGCTCCCTGGAGCTGGCGGCAAAAGGTCTCTAAGGTCTGCTCCTTTTGGGGCAGCGGTTCCAGGGAGGCCAGGTTTCCCTGGGTGGGGAAGGCACAGTCAGTGAGGAGGATTTCATCAAAGCCCAGCCGGGCCAGCTCCTGGCACACCCCGGTCAGATAGTCCTGGACCTGGGGCTGGGCGGGGTCCAGCCAGCCCTGGCGGTTTTGGTCCAGCCAGGCCGAGCCGCTGACCCGGCGGAGGGCCAGGGTGGGGTCGGCCTGGGCCAGGGTGGCGTCCCGCAGGCAGGCCACCTGGGCCACGGTGTACAGGCCGGGGGTGTCGTTGAGGGCCCGGAGGGCTTCGTTGCGGTTGGGGTCCCCGGAGGAGGCCCCGGTGTCGGCGGCCAGGGGGAGGGCGGAGACATAGCCCAGGGACCCGTCGGCGGTCTTCATGGGCAGGACCACCCCGTCATGGCCTGCGGCCAGGGTCTGGGCGTCATCCAGGTCCTCCAGGGGGAGGAACACGGCCTGGAAGGGGCCCTCGTCGGCTTCCTGCTCTGGCACGGAGAGGGACGCCTGGCCGGCGGTGGGAGTGCTGGCCTGCTGAGGCTCCAGCCAGGCCGACACCTGCTGGGAGATCTCCGCCGGGGAGAGAATCCCCAGGGCGCACAGCAGGAGAAAGCACCCGGCCAGGGCCCCGGCGGAGCAAAGAAGGGCAAGAAGGACCCGCCCAACGCGGGCGGGGAAGGAGAGGGGTTGAGGATAGGAGGTGTGGCGCATAAAAAACTCCTTACAGTGGCGGGGGTTGTTTGGACGGGTGAGGGCCTGCCGGCCATAGAGCGCGGCAGGAGGGTGAGGTTATGTACCCACCCATCGGAACAGGAAGAGCAGCCCCAGCCCCGGCAGGCCCAGCAGGCCCAGGGTGAGGGCGTTGAAGGCGTTGACCCCCAGGGCCAGGCCGGCTGCCAGGCCGGTTTGGGACCACAGGGCCAGAAACCCCAGGCCCAGGGCCGAGCGGGCCAGGAGCTTCATCAGCCAGCCCAGGGGCCGGCGGAAGATCACCAGAAAGAGAAGGGTGAAAATGAGGACGGTCAGCCAGGGGCCGTCCGGTTGGAACAGGTGCATGGAGAGGCCTCCTTTTCCGCGGGAGGGGGCGGATGGAGGCCATCCGTCACTCTCCCAACAATTTCATCTGCCGCAGCAGATAGGTGTGCTTGGCCCGCAGGGCGCTGATTTCATAGAGATAGTATTCCAGCAGGTCCCGGTCCGCCGTCTGGTCGAAACCCGCCTGGGCGGCGGCCAGGTCCCGGCTGGTCTGCTCCAGGTGGCGGCGCAGGGACTGGGCCTGGGTGAGGGGCTGGGGTTTTGCCATGGGAATCCCTCCTTGGGAGACAGAGCTCCCTGTGTTTTCAAGTATATGGGTAGCCTGCTCGGATATGCCGGGGATTATGTGGGGAAAATTTTGGGACAGCCGGGGGCCGGGTCCCAGGCCGGTTTCGTCAGAAAGGGAGACTTTTCCCTTTCTGCGGAGAGCCCTTCTTGACAAACTGACGGATTTTGCCGAAGGCCGATGGGAAAAGTCTGAAATCTTTGAAAAAACCCTTTCCCAAACGGGAGGATGTGGTATAATAAAGTTGTAAATATCCTCTGGTGCGCCCCGTAGGGGCCCCAGTTCACTCTGCCCAATCCGAAAGAGGAGGACACCATGAAAAAAACCCTGAACCGTACCCTCTCCCTGGTGCTGGCCCTGGTGCTGGCGGTTAGCTTGGCCCTGCCCGCGGCCGCCGCTGGGAAGCCGGTGACCTTGGACAAAAGCGAAGTCTCCCTGGCCCCCAAGCAGACCGTGACCGTGACGGCCACCCTCTCGGAGGAAAACCAGGGGAAGTCCATTGAATGGAAGTCTCTGGACAGAACCATCGCCGAGGTCACCGCCAAGAAGGGGACCGCCACCATCACTGCCAAGAAGAAGGGCTCCACCGCTGTCACCGCCACCGTGAACGGATACACGGCGGTGTGCAACATCACCGTGGAGGACGACTACGTCACCGACGTCCTCCTCACCCCCGCCGGCCCTGAGACCATCCCCGTGGGGAAGACCCGCCAGCTCAAGGCCGAGGTCAAGTACGCCCACGGCAGCCAGGGGGACCAGTCGGTCACCTGGACCTCCAGCAAGCCCGCCGTGGCCACCGTCTCCGACAAGGGCCTGGTGACCGCCGTAGCCGAGGGCAGCGCCGAGATCGTGGCCCTGTCCAAGGGGGAGAGCGCCACCGGCACCCCGGTGATGAAGGCCTATCAGCTCACGGTGACCAAGGCGGGGGTCTCCTCCGTGGGCGACACCCTGGTCCTCTCCCGCACCACCGCCGCCGTGAACAGCGGCCTGTATGTAGACACCCCCCTCCAGCCCCCCCAGGTGGCCGTGAGAAACGACGCTGCGGAGGTCACCGGCGGCTATACCATCACCTACCGCTGGACCGACAGCGCCAACAAGGAGCTGGGGACCGAGATGATCCTGACCGTCCAGCCCGCTTCCCTGGCCGACTTCACCGTCACCTGCACCGTCACCGCCACCAGCAAGACCGACAGCACCCAGGTCCTCACCGGCACCTGCATTTACAACGTCAAGGTCTACCCCGGCACCTCGGTGGGGGCGGTGACCACCCTGAGCCAGGGGACGGCCACCCTGGACAAGCTCATGAACCAGGAGGGGAAACTCTCTGTGCTGGACCAGCTCACCAAGGGGGATGGCACAGACTTCGCCCCTGCCATCCCCGGCCTGAGCCACGTGGTCTTTGACGTGCCTACCACCTTGGGCGTCGGCGTGGGCTCCCTGTCGGCCAGAGACCAGATCCCCTACTACCTCAGCAGCCAGGCCGACGGGAACCACCTGAACCAGGTGGCCTTCACCCCCTGGAAAACGGGGACCTACTCCGTGGGCTTTTTCGCCTATGGGGACAAGACCTATTATGGGCGGCTGGAGATCATCGTCACCGACCAGACCGTGACGCCCCCCGCCGAGACCAACCGCCAGTGTGACGGCGCCGGCTTCACCTTCGCCGTGACCGACTTCTTCCACAGCAGCGACACCGACCCCGTGGCCTCCATCGTCTTCGGTACCCCCACCGCCGGCAAGCTGGTGCGGGACCTGGCCCGGGGCAGCGGCACCCCCGACAAGGGGGACCGGTATTACACCAACTCCGCCAGCAAGGGGGACTTCCATGTCTCCACCCTGAGCTATCTCCCCAACGCGGGCTTCTCCGGCACCGACACCATTCCCGTCACCCTCACCACCCAGTCGGGGAAGGTGACGGCCAGCGCCCTGTCGGTCTATGTGACGGGCAAGACCCACTCCGAGCACTTCACCGACGTGACCGAGGCCAACGTGGGCTCCTGGGCGGCCAACGCCGTGGACTTCGCTTGTGACTTCGGCCTGGTCAATGGCATGGAGCCCAACAAGTTCTATCCCAACAGCACCATGACCCGGGCCCAGTTGGTGACCATCCTCTACCGGGCCGCCGGCAGCCCGGAGCAGGCGGTGACCACCAACTTTGAGGACCTGAACGTGGGGGCCTATTACTACAACGCCGTGGTGTGGGCCAATGTGTCCGGGGTGGTCAACGGCACCTCCGACAGGACCTTTAGCCCCGACGCCCTGATCACCCGGGAGCAGATCGCCACCATCCTCTACCGCTACGCCGAGACCACCGGCGGCGACACCAGCGCCACCGCCGCCGCCCTGAACGGCTACGCCGACAAGGGGAAGGTGAGTTCTTGGGCCACGAAGGCCATGACCTGGGCCGTGAGCCACGGCATCATCTCCGGCGTCACGGACAGCACCCTTTCCCCCCTGTCCAGTGCCACCCGGGCCCAGGTGGTGGTGATGCTCCACCGGTATCTGACCGATTGACAAAAACGCCTGTTTACCGCCAGCCTGAAATCAGGCTGGCGGTTTTTCTGCTTGGGAGGGTGGTTAGCGCGTCTATTCCCTACGCCGTGGAATCCTCCAGGCACGCCCTCATCCGACCCGGCCTACGGCCGGCCCACCTTCAGAGCTAAGGTAGAATTGATTTGATCTCCAACTGTCCCCCGGACAGTTGGACCCCCAGGGGAAGGCGATTGGCAAAGCCTGCATGGCTTATGTAGAAAAATACCATAGCAATCACCCCAACATAGCTAAGCACGTAGGCTTCCCCTCGGGGGGAAGCTGTCAGCGCAGCTGACTGATGAGGGGGCGATCTGGAATACCGGCGGGTTCCAGATTTCATATCGTTTCCCTTGACACGACCCAGAAAAAGGGATTAAGATAAAGTGTAATGATATTACTTAAATTGGGCTTTTGTGCCCATTTCTATAAAAAAGGAGAACATCCATGGCAAAACGCAAGCAGGAATACGGCAACGATTCCATCTCCATGCTGGAAGGGGCCGACCGGGTCCGGAAGCGGCCCGGGGTCATTTTCGGCTCCGACGGCCTGGAGGGCTGCCAGCACGCGGTCTTTGAAATCCTCTCCAACGCCATCGACGAGGCCCGGGAGGGCTACGGCAAGGAGATCATCGTCACCCGGTTCCGGGACGGCCGGGTCCAGGTGGAGGACTTCGGCCGGGGCTGCCCGGTGGACTGGAACGAAAAGGTGGGAAAATTCAACTGGGAGCTGGTCTTTTGCGAGCTCTACGCCGGGGGCAAATACGACAACACCGCCGGGGACAACTATGAATACTCCCTGGGCCTCAACGGCCTGGGGGCCTGCGCCACCCAGTATGCCTCCCGGTTTATGGACGTGGTCGTCCGCCGGGACGGCAAGCGGTACGACCTCCACTTTGAAAAGGGCAGCCTGGTGGGGGAGATGAAGGTCTCCCCCGCCGACCGGAAGAAAACCGGCACCACCATCACCTGGCTGCCCGACCTGGAGGTCTTCACCCAGACCGACATCCCCATAGAGTTTTTTACCGACGTCCTCCACCGCCAGGCGGTGGTCAACGCGGGGGTGGTCTTCCGGCTGAAGAACCAGGGGGAGAAGGGCTTTGAGGAGACCGTCTTTTCCTATGAAAACGGCATCGCCGACTACGTGGCGGAGCTGGCCGGGGAGAACCCCCACACCCCCATCCAGTTCTGGACCGGGGAGCGGGTGGGCCGGGACCGGCCGGACAAGGCCGACTACAAGGTGAAGCTCTCCTGCGCCTTCTGCTTCTGCCCCGCCGGCCACATCATCGAGCACTACCACAACTCCTCCTGGCTGGAGCACGGAGGCTCCCCGGAAAAGGCCATGCGCTCGGCCTTCCTCTCGGCCATGGACGGATGGCTGAAGCAAAACGGCAAGTACAACAAAAACGAGGCCAAGATCACCTGGCCCGACGTCCAGGAGACCCTCATCTTCGTCTCCAACAACTTCTCCACCCAGACTTCCTATGAAAACCAGACCAAAAAGGCGGTGAACAACCGGTTTATTCAGGAGGGCATGACCGATTTCCTCCGGGAAAATCTGCAAATTTTCCTGCTGGAAAACCCCCAGGCCGTGGAGGAGGCCGCCCGGCAGATCCTGGTGAGCAAGCGCAGCCGGGAGGCCGGGGAGAAGGCCCGCCTGACCATCAAGAGCAAGAGCCTGGCCGGGGCGGTGGACATCGCCAACCGGGTGCAGAAGTTCGTGGACTGCCGCACCAAGGACGTTGCCCGCCGGGAGCTCTACATTGTGGAGGGCGACTCGGCTCTGGGCTCGGTGAAGCTGGGCCGGGACGCCGAGTTCCAGGGGATCATGCCCGTGCGGGGTAAAATCCTCAACTGCCTGAAGGCCGACTACGGCAAGATCTTCAAAAGCGAGATCATCACGGACCTGCTCAAGGTGATGGGCTGCGGGGTGGAGGTTACGGACAAGCACAACAAGGACCTGTCCCTGTTTAACCTGGAAAACCTCCGCTGGAATAAAATCGTCATCTGCACCGACGCCGACGTGGACGGGTACCAGATCCGCACCCTCATCCTCACCATGCTCTGGCGGCTCACCCCCACCCTGATCCAGGAGGGGTATGTCTACATCGCCGAGTCCCCCCTGTACGAGATCAATTCCGGGGGCAAGACCTGGTTTGCCTACTCTGAGAAGGAAAAACAGGAGATCTTGGGCCAGCTGGAGGGGAAAAAGCCCGTCCTCCAGCGCTCCAAGGGCCTGGGTGAGAACGACCCGGAGATGATGTGGATGACCACCATGAACCCCGAAACCCGGCGGCTGATCCGGGTGATGCCCACCGAGGCCGAGGCCACGGCGCGGATGTTTGATCTGCTTCTGGGGGAGAACGCCCAGGGGCGGAAGGAGCATATTGCGGAGCACGGGCATGAGTATTTGGATTTGGCGGATATTTCCTGAGCGCTGCCTGCGTTCCTCTGCCCCAAGGGGCAGAGGTTGTGGATATGACCTGATAGACCCTCCATCGACAGAAAGGAAGTTCGGATACCATGGATAACAAGCAAGCGAGAAAAACCGGCTGGACCATCATCGGCTGCGGCTGCGTCTTCATCATCCTCACCAAGGTCTGGATCGGCCTGGCCATGGCGGCCCTTGGCCTGCTGTTTACCATTCTGGCGGGCCGGTGCCCCCACTGCGGGAAGATCCTGCTCTGGACCCCCACCAACGCCAACCAGTGCCCCCGGTGCCACGGGCCGCTGTAACGGGGCGGCGGAGCCCTTCCGCCCTCCCTCCAAATCCATCACAGAGGTAATCATCACTTATGGCAAGAAAAAAATCCCCTGACCAAAGCAAGAAACGACCCAACCCCGAGGGGGTCATGGGCCTCCACGCCCAGGTGCTGGAGCAGCCCATCACCGACACCCTGGAGATCAACTACATGCCCTACGCCATGAGCGTCATCATCTCCCGGGCCATCCCGGAGATCGACGGCTTCAAGCCCTCCCACCGGAAGCTGCTGTACACCATGTACCAGATGAAGCTGCTCACCGGGCCCCGCACCAAGTCGGCCAACGTGGTGGGGGCCACCATGAAGCTCAACCCCCACGGCGACGGGGCCATTTACGAGACCATGGTCCGCCTCTCCCGGGGCTATGGGGCCCTCCTCCACCCCCCGGTGGACTCCAAGGGCAACTTCGGCAAGGTCTACTCCCGGGACATGGCCTACGCCGCCTCCCGTTACACCGAGGTCAAGCTGGACGGCATCTGCGAGGAGCTCTTCCGGGACATCGACAAGGACGTGGTGGACTTTGTGCCCAACTACGACGGTACCCTCACCGAGCCCCTGCTGCTGCCCACCTCCTTTCCCAACATCCTGGTCTCGGCCAACATGGGCATCGCCGTGGGCATGGCCTCCAACCTCTGCGGCTTTAACCTGGCCGAGGTCTGCGACGCCGCCATCGCCCGCATCCGGCACCCCGAGGCCGACCTGCTGGAGACCCTAAAAGCCCCCGACTTTCCCACCGGCGGCCAGCTCCTCTATGACCGGAAGGAGTTGGAGACCATCTACCGCACCGGCCGGGGCTCCTTTAAGGTGCGGGCCAAGTGGCGGTATGTCAAGAGCGAAAACCTCATCGAAATCTATGAGATCCCCTACACCACCACCGCCGAGGCCATTCTGGATAAGGTGGCCGAGCTCATCAAGGCCGGGAAGATCCGGGAGGTCTCCGACATGCGGGACGAGACCGACCTGTCGGGCCTGAAGCTGGCCATCGACCTGAAGCGGGGGACCGACCCGGACAAGCTCATGCAAAAACTCTTCCGGACCACCCCTCTCCAAGACTCCTTTGCCTGTAACTTTAACATCCTGGTGGACGGCATGCCCAAGGTCATGGGCGTGGGGGAGATTTTAGACTGCTGGACCCAGTGGCGCTCCGGCTGCGTCCGGCGCTCGGCCCAGCACACCCTGGAGCAGAAGCAGGCCAAGCTCCACCTCCTCCGGGGCCTGGGGGCCATTCTGCTGGACATTGACAAGGCCATCGCCAACATCCGGGAGACCGAAAAGGACGCCATGGTGGTGCCCAACCTGATGGCCGGCTTTGGGATCGACCAGATCCAGGCCGAGTACGTGGCGGATATCCGCCTGCGGAACATCAACAAGGAGTATATCCTCAAGCGCACCGCCGAGACCGAGCAGTTGGAAAAGGACATCGCCGACCTGGCCGACCTCATCGCCAAACCCGCCCGGATTCGGAAAGAGATCACGAGGCAACTGGAGGCCGTGAAGAAAAAGTACGGCCAGGACCGCCGCACGGAGATCGTCCTCCAGGAGCAACTGGCCGAGGAGACCCCGGTGGAGGAGGAGCTTCCCACCGCGCCCGTCCACATTTTCCTCTCTAAGGAGGGGTACTTCAAAAAAATCACCCCCCAGTCCCTGCGGATGTCCGGGGAGCAGAAATACAAGGAGGGGGACGGCCCCGCCTTCCACTGGGAGACCGACACCGGGGCGGAGCTGCTGCTCTTCACCGACCGGCAGCAGTGCTACAAGACCTTCGTGCGCACCTTTGACGACAGCAAGGCCAGCGTCCTGGGGGAATATCTCCCCGCCAAGCTGGAGATGGAGGAGGGGGAGACCATCCTGTGGGCCTGCCTGGCCGGAGACTACACCGGCCACCTGCTCTTCTTCTTTGAAAACGGCAAGGTGGCCCGGGTGCCCCTGTCGGCCTACCAGACGGTGACCCGCCGGAAGAAGCTCACCGGGGCCTATTCGGACAAGAGCCCCCTGAAGGACGTCCTCTCCCTGCCCCAAGGGGCGGAGGAGGAGATCGTCCTCTATTCCAGCGAGGGCCGGGCCCTCCTCTTCCCCTCAGAGCTCATCCCGGTGAAGACCACCCGGAGCACCCAGGGGGTCCAGGTGATGACCCTGAAGAAGTCCTACAAGGCCGATCACGCTGCCCTGCTGGGGCAGACCGCCATCGTGAACAAAGCCCGCTATCGGGCCCGTGGCCTGCCCGCCGCCGGCGCCCTGCTGAAGGCGGAGGATCAGGGGGAGACCCAACTGTCTCTGCTGTGACCCCCCGCCCGCCCATCCGATCCCGACCCACCCCGCAAAGGAGGCCGCGCCCCATGAAAAAAATCATCCTCCTCCTGGCCGTCCTGGCGGTGTTCCCCCTGGCCGGCTGCGGCTCCATGCTGGAGCGAAGCTATGCCTCGGTGACCCCCCACACCCAGTTTTCCGACGAGTCGGAGAACGAAGCCATCCTCCGGGCGGAGAACTATCCGGGTCTGGTGGGCGCTCTGCTCCACCTGGTGGAGCAGGGGCAGGAGAACGGGGTGGTGCGGCTGTATCAGTACGCCAGCCTCACCGGCACCGCCGCCAGCGACGTGGACCAGGCCTGCCTGGAGGTCACCCAGGAGGACCCCCTGGGGACCTATGCCGTGGACTACATCAAATACGACGTGAAGCCCACCGCCGCCTATTACCAGGTGGAGGTGAAGCTGGCCTACCATATCCCCCCCGAGGAGCTGGCCCAGGTGATCTCCGTCACCGGCAGCACCGCCGTGGAGCAGGAGCTGCGGGAGCTTCTGCCCGCCCAGCCGGAAAAGGTCCTCTTCCGCATCGGCTATTTCACCCAGGAGGACAGCGCCGAAACCCTCCGCCAGGCCGTTTGGGAGGCCTACGAGGCCCAGCTTTCCCACCCCGCCCGCCTGCTGGAGGTGGAGGTGAAGCTCTATCCCGACGCCGGCCAGCAGCGGGTGGCGGAGCTCTTACTGACCTGGGAGGAGAGCGACCGGCCCAACCAGCAGACCATGGGAAAAATTTTGGGAAATTTGAAAAATTGAGGTTGACAAGCCAGGTGGGGTGTGGTATTATACATCCTGCTGATGCGAGTGTAGCTCATCTGGTAGAGCGCCACCTTGCCAAGGTGGAGGTAGCGAGTTCGAGCCTCGTCACTCGCTCCAAAAAAGAAGGACATCCGATGGATGTCCTTCTTTTTTGGTTACCTTTGGTGATTTGACGTGCTCGGGGCAAGTGAATTGCCCCTGCGCCAAGGTTTTGCTACGCAAAACGCTTGTGCGGCGCATGAGCGCCGTCCCGCTGTGAGGGTCCCTGGGTTGGGCTGTAACGTATTTCTTATCCGCCGATTTCCGTCCCCCCCGTCCCCAGCAGAAGCTGCACCCCCGCCCAGGCCAGCAGATGGAGGGGGGAGCCCTGGGGGCGGTGGGGGAGGGGAAATTCCTGGGGCTCCAGACAGTCGCCGGAGAGGGTGACCAGCTCCCTCTGGAGGGTGAGGCAGGGGGAGGCCAGGCTGGAGAGGGTGAGGGTGTCCCGGCTGGACAGGCCGTAGCTCACCACCCAGGCGGCCGGGATGGCCTGGGCCAGATGGGCCAGGGACCCCGGCAGGAGGAGGACCCGGCAGGGGAGGGGGGATGCCGGGACCTGGACCAGGTCGGGGGAGACCACCGTCAAGTCCGCCCGGCCGCCCACCGCCCCCCGGCGGAGGGCGGCCCCCAGGTCAGGGGGCAGATGGGCCGCCAAAAACCGGGAAAGCCCAGGCCCCCGCTCCAACAGTGCTATGGTGTACATCCGCAACCCCTCCTTTTCGTCCCCTTAGTATGGGGAAACGGGGAGGTTTTTATACAAAAGGGACGTGAAATCAAAAGAAGTCCAGGGCAGGGGAGGTGCGTCTATGACCCACGCTGCGGAACCCTCAACGTCCGCCCTCATCCGACCCGGCCCAAAGGGCCGGCCCACCTTCCCCCCCAGGGGAAGGCGTTGGCATATCCTGTATGGCTCACTGTAGAAAACTACCGTAGCAAAAATCCCAACGTAGCCTAATAGTGTAGGCTTCCCCTTGGGGGGGAAGCTGTCAGCGCAGCTGACTGATGAGGGGGCGATATGGTAGTGACGGCGGGTAGAAAAATCCCGTTGCCACCTTGGGCCGGTGGGTCTATTACCAGCGCCGTGGAATCCTCCCGGCACGCCCTCATCCGACCCAGCCTGCGGCCGGCCCACCTTCCCCCCCAGGGGAAGGCGATTGGCAAGCCCTGTGTGGCTTATGTAGAAAACTGCCATAGCAATCACCCCAACGTAGCATAGCACGTAGGCTTCCCCTCGGGGGGAAGCTGTCACCGAAGGGGACTGATGAGGGGGCGATATGGTAGTGACGGTGGGTAGAAGAATCCCGTTGCCACCTTGGGCTGGTGCGTCTATGACCCATGCGGAGGAACCCTCAACGCCCGCCCTCATCCTACCAGGCCTCCGGCCGGCCCACCTTAGAAATTTCACGGCAAGGGAAAAATCCCCCCTCCCGTGAAATTTTTCTTTTCAAGTCCTGTCCTATGTGCTATAATCTAAGCTGTATCAACATGGGTATGTCCCCAGCACCCAAACACACTGTGAATATAGAAAAAGGAGCGATTTACCATGGAACTGGAAACCGTACTGTATCGCGTTGAGGGGAACGTCGGCATCGTCAGCCTCAACCGTACCAAGGCGATGAACTCTCTGAACAAGCAGATCTTCGCCGACCTGACCACCGCCTTTGAAGAGGCCAAGAAGGACGACACCGTCCGCTGCGTCATCATGAACGGCGAAGGCCGCGCTTTCTGCGCTGGCGGCGACATCGCTGAGATGAAGGGCATCACCACCGAGGAAGCCTTCTTTGACTTCATGACCGTGGCCGGTGAGTTCACCACCCTGCTCAACACCTTCCCCAAGCCCGTCATCGCTGCTGCCCACGGCGCCATCGCCGGTGCCGGCACCTCCCTGGTCATGGCTGCCGACATCGCTCTGGTGGCTGACAACGCCATGTTCATCGTGGCCTTCGGCCAGGTGGGCCTGATCCCCGACTGCGCTTGCCACTATCTGCTGCCCCGCGTCGTCGGTCCCAACCGCGCCAAGGAGCTGATGCTCACCCAGCGTGCCGTCAAGGCCGACGAGATGCTCACCCTGGGCATTGCCAACCGCGTGGTCCCCGCTGACCAGCTGATGGACGAGGCCATGAAGCTGGCCAACAAGATCGCCAAGGGCCCCCTGAACTGCTATACCATGTCCAAGGCTCTCATGAACAAGGCCCACGAGACCACCCTGGAAGACCTGCTGAAGGAAGAGACCGCCATGCAGGCTGCCGCCCGGATGAACCCCAACGCCGAGGAAGGCCTGGGCGCATTCCTGGAGAAGAGAAAGGCAAACTTCCAGTAAAACAGGAAAATTTGGACCCGCTTCGCTGGGCTCCAAATTTTGGGGATTGCAGCCCGACCCGCGCCAGCGGAGCTGGCACTCTCGGGCTGAGAAGTATTTTTTCACCGGCGGAGCCGGCGAAAAAATGATTTGATTTGATTTCGTCCTCTGCGGAGGACGAAACTCTGCGAGGCTTTTTGGCTTGCGGGGAATATGCAATATTCAGCGAAAAGTGAATATTTTGCGAGAATTGGGCAGTACGGCGAAGCTGTGCTGCCCTTTTTTCTGGTTTTCATGCAGGTTTTTGGACCTTTTTCTGGGAAAGGGCTTGCATCTTTTTTGAATATTGTGTATAATGCAAAGCGTTCTAACCATGGTGGGTCTCTTTGCGGGTCCCGCCAAAAAAATTGGAAGAAGAAAATGAAAAGAGGTTATTTCATCATGAAGAAGTTTCTTTCTGTCCTGATGGCTGCCGCCATGCTCATCAGCGTGCTGGCTCTGGCTGGCTGCGGCGCTGATCCCGAGCCCGCCCCCGCCGAGGACGACACCACCACCGAGCCCGCTGCCGTGACCACCGTCACCGAGGGCAAGCTGACCATGTCCACCAACGCCCAGTTCCCCCCCTATGAAATGGTGGCCGACGACGGCTCCTTCGAGGGCATCGACGTAGAGGTGGCCGGCGCCATCGCTGAAAAGCTGGGCTTGGAGCTGGTTGTGGACGATATGGACTTTGACGGCGCCCTGCTGGCCGCCCAGAACGGCAAGAGCGACATGGTCATGGCCGGCGTCACCGTGAACCCTGACCGCCAGGCCGTGATGGACTTCACCGACACCTACGCCAACGGCGTGCAGGTGGTCATCGTGAAGGAAGGCTCCGACGTGACCCTGGACAACATGGGTGAGAAGATGATCGGCACCCAGCGCGGCACCACCGGCTTCATTTACTGCTCCGACACCCCCGAGAACGGCGGCTTCGGCGAAGACCATGTCACCGCTTACGACGACGGCGCCACCGCTGTCCAGGCCCTGGTCAACGGCCAGGTGGACTGCGTGGTCATCGACAACGCCCCCGCCCAGGAGTATGTGAAGGCCAACCCCGGTCTGACCATCCTGGAGACTGAGTTTGCCAACGAAGATTACGCCATCGGCGTGAAGAAGGGCAACACCGAGCTGCTGGACGCCATCAACAACGCCCTGAAGGAGCTCATCGAGGACGGCACCGTCCAGAGCATCATTGACAAGTACATCCCCGCCGAGGCCGCTGAATAAGCACAGCGCCCGAAGCGGTAAGCAGGACGCAAAGCGGGCGGTCTTTGGGCCGCCTGCTTTTGCCATTGGTTCGCATTCGTTAGAAAGAGAGGAGAATGTCCATGGAATGGGCGCAGCTCTACACTGACCTGACCGCGCAGTTGGTCTCCGGGACCGACCTGCCCTGGTGGCAGGATTTCTTTGTGAACTTTTACCGGGCCTTTGTGGACGGCGGGCGCTGGACCTTGTATCTCAAGGGGGTGCTCACCACCCTGCGGGTGACGGCGTTGGCCCTGATCATGGGCATCGTTCTGGGTGTCCTGGTGGCGATCATCCGGTCGGCCCACGACCAGCAGCGGCCGGGACGGCGCAACCCCATTTTGGGAATTTTGAACCTGATCTGTAAGATCTACACCACCGTCATCCGGGGCACCCCTATGATCGTCCAGATGCTGATTATGGGCAGCATCATCTTTGCCAGCAGCCGGAACTTCACCATCATCGGCACCATCGCCCTGGGCATCAACTCCGGGGCCTATGTGTCGGAGATCATCCGGGGCGGCCTCATGTCCCTGGACCCCGGCCAGGCTGAGGCGGGCCGGTCCCTGGGCCTGAACTATGCCCAGACCATGCGGTTTATCGTCATCCCCCAGGCTTTTAAGGCCATCCTGCCCGCCCTGGGCAATGAGTTCATCGTTCTGTTTAAGGACACCGCCCTCATCACCGTCATCGGCGGCAAGGAGCTGCTGTACGCGGCCCAGGCCGTGGGGGCCAAGACCTACAGCGTCATCTTCCCCTATCTGGGCGCGGCGGTGATCTACCTGATCCTGGTGATGATCCTCACCTGGCTCCAGGGCAAACTGGAAAGGAGGCTGCGGCAAAGTGATCGACGTTAAACATCTCTCCAAGTCCTTCGGGGACCACCTGGTCCTGGACGATATCTCCGAGCACATCTACCCCGGGGAAAAGGTGGTCATCATCGGCCCCTCTGGCTCGGGCAAGTCCACCTTCCTGCGGTGCCTGAACCTGCTGGAGAACCCCTCCGCCGGCACCATCTCCTTCGACGGCACGGTGATCAACGACCCCAAGACCGACATCAACGCCGTCCGCCGGCAGATGGGCATGGTCTTTCAGCACTTTAACCTCTTCCCCAACATGACCATCCAGAAGAACATCACCCTGGCCCCCGTCCAGACGGGCCTCATGAAGCAGGCCGAGGCCGACCAGCAGGCCATCCAGCTTCTCCGCCGGGTGGGCCTGGAGGAAAAGGCCGCAGCCTACCCCAGCCAGCTCTCCGGCGGCCAGAAGCAGCGCATCGCCATCGTCCGGGCCCTGGCCATGAAGCCCAAGCTGATGCTCTTCGACGAGCCCACCTCCGCTCTGGACCCCGAAATGGTGGGGGAGGTGCTGGACGTGATGAAGCAGCTGGCCAACGAGGGCATGACCATGGTGGTGGTTACCCACGAGATGGGCTTTGCCCGTGAGGTGGGGGACCGGGTCCTCTTCATGGCCGATGGGAAGATCGTGGAGCAGAATACCCCTGCGGAGATCTTCACGAACCCCCGGGAGGAGCGGACGAAAGCGTTCCTTTCTAAGGTATTGTAAAAGGGATTGTAAATGGAGACCCTCTCCCGTTCTTGCGAATGGGGGAGGGTTGATTTTTTGCCTTGTTCTATGGCGGGGGGCGTATTCTGTGGCGTGGGTGGGCCGGCCTTGGGGGTCGGGAGGGAGCCATGGCGCACACTGTGCCGTGGTTTGCCCTCGCCGGGCGGGCAGCCTACCCGGCTGGGGGCCCATTTCTCTGGAGAAATGGACGAAAGAGCACCAGGGGCTGCGGCCCCTGGACCCCGGGGCATTTTATGGGCCGCTGGCTGCCGCTCGCTCATTTTTTGGATCGAGGAAACTTGCGCCCCCTGTGGAACCACACTTCTTCTCTAACATCGAATGGGCGGTTCGCAGCGCAGGGGGTAGGTGGGTTGGAAGCCTGCCACGGCAAAAGGTGGTAACGGTATCCTTCTACCCACCGATCCTCCACATCGCCCCCTCATCAGACGCCTTCGGCGCCAGCTTCCCCCCGAGGGGAAGCCTACGCTACTACGATACGTTGGAGTTATTAACTACGGTAGTTTTCTACAGTAAGCCATACAGGATATGCCAATCGCCTTCCCCTGGGGGGGAAGGTGGGCCGGCCCTACGGGCCGGGTCGGATGAGGGCGAGCGTCGAGGGTCCCACGGCATTGGTAATAGACGCACCCACCCCATCCCGCCCCCAGATCGTACAGCAACCCCCTCTTTCAAGAAAAAACTTCCTCGCTCAACACGGAACGAGGAAGTTTTTCCTTTACACAATGGAATCCAAGTGATCCCAATCAATTTCTGATTCGTCTAAAAAACCACTAGCCTCCGCCTCCGCTAAGGCCTGGGCTTCTTCAGGGGTGACCTTGGTAAAATCAGGGTCCCACGCCAGCACTAATTTTTTGACAAAGGCGTAGGCAAAGTTTTGGTCCGCCTCCGGGAGCATATCCACCATACGGGCCACATCCATTGCAATGTTTGACATAAGGGTACCTCCTTACTTATAGATATCCCCACGGTTTCCAATTTCAAGAATGAATAAAATCTCCAGCTCGTTTTCCTGACCGTACCGATATATAATACGCCAAGAACCTACACGAAGCCGCTTTCGACCCTCAGGAACTCCTTGCATTGCCTTAATATCACCTACTGGAGGCTTTTGGGTTAGCCCCTGGATGGCGGTTCGAATACGCCGGACAGAGCGCTGGTCCAGTTTGCTTAGAAACTTCAAGGAATTTTTTGAGTATCGAATCACCATAGTATGCCACCTCTACCCCCTGTATTCTCTTTTATTGTATCAAATTCCGGCTTCGTGTCAATCAGCTTTGGAAGATTTCTTTTTTGGGGCCCGAAAGTGGTGGGTAGAGGAATCCTCAACGCACGCCCTCATCCGCCCCGGCCCGAAGGGCCGGCCCACCTTCCCCCCCAGGGGAAGGCGTTGGCAAACCCTGTAGGAGTCATGTAGAAAAATATCATAGTAAATAACTCCGACGTAGCGTAATAGCGTAGGCTTCCCCTTGGGGGGAAGCTGTCAGCGGAGCTGACTGATGAGGGCCACATAATGCGTTGTTCTGCGCCCTGCGGCGCATCCTGGCCCTGGGATGTCGGAGCGTCTGGGCCCATACCACCGGGCCCAGAGGGAAAGCAGAGGAAGCCAGCCAGGCCCCACGCTCGCCTGCAACGGTAGGGCCCTGTCTGTGCCCTCCCATTGTGTCAGACTGGTCAAGGGTAAAGGCTTCGCCCGGCTTCGCCGCCCTTGACTCAGCCCGCCCCCCTGGAAGCGCCCAAACAGGGCCAAACATCAAAAGGAGGGCACACACATGAAAGCCAACATCAGCAACGAAGCACGAAAAGCCATCTACCGCCGGGAAGGGTTTGAGTGCGCCTTGTGCGGAGACAATCGCCGCCTGCAGATTCACCACGTATTGAAGCGCTCCCAGGGCGGCACGGAGCACCCCCATAACCTGATCTGCCTTTGCATGAATTGCCACGCCCTGGTCCATGGAACCTTCGTCTACCCCGTGGGCTACATCACCCAGGAGGAAGCGGAGCAGGCTATCGTGGAATACCTGGCAGATCTCTACGCCCCAGATTGGAACCCCTGGTGCAAGTAAGCCAGGGCAGGGGCCCGGCCAAAAATGGCCTGGGCCCCGTCCATTCTTGGCCGGGGGTCCACGTGACGTGTCTGTTTTAGCGGTGCCCACCCAGCGCCAGTGGTGTGGCCCTTGGGGCTGGCGCTTCCCCGCCATGGGCACCCCTGCCGTTCGTCAGGCATTACCCTCTGCCAGGCACTACCCGGCAGGGCTACGGGCTATCGCCGTGCCCGGCTTCCCTATCGTCATGTGTCCCCCCCTCCAGGGGGTAGCCGGTCGGGCGGATGTTGTCCTGGCCCTGCCAGGCACCCCCTCTGGCAGGATAGCCGATCGGGCGGATGTTGGCGTGGCCCTGGAAGAAAACCCCCGTGATAACCATTCCAGACCGTGGAAACCAGGCCACGGCCTGGAACAGATGTTCGTGATGTACCGACAAAAAAGGAGGCGAAAACCATGGACTTTTGCACCAAAACAGCCCATAATGTGGACAAAAGGGGGGATAAACACCCCAGAATAAAGCGTTTCGAGCGGGACTTGCTCCGCCTCTCAGCCCAGGAAAGACGGGCCATTGATGCCCTCATGAGGCAAACGGCTGGCCTCAGAAAAAAGACCGACCGGGCCGCCATGACCAAAAAGGTAGCCTACATGGCAAACGCCTGCGCCCGGACAAACGCCCGGCGCACCAGCGATCGTAACACCGACCACGACCGCCGCACCCTGGTGGGAGCCAGGCTCAAGCGAGAGCAGGCCGAGCGATACAAGCAGATCGCCCAGGCCACAGGCAGGAGCCTCTATCGCTTCGTGGCTGATGCCCTCGAAGCAGAGGCCAGCAGAGCGGGGGAAACTCCTTCGAGCGGAACGCAGGCACAAGATGTTGGGTGGGAACCGCTCGTTAACACAATATATCCTCTATCGCCTGGCAAGCCTAACCCTCCCGGCCCGCCCGGCGGGGGGCAGGGCACCCCTCCCGGCCCGGTCTCCCAGGCTTTGACCGGGCGCAAGCGCCCGCGCCTGGGAATCATCGGGCCTCCCGGGGCAACCCCGCCCCCCGCCGGCTCGGGCCTCAGAAAGTAGCAGAGCAAGTTACCAGCAAGTTAGGCTTCCCCTTGGGGGGAAGCTGTCAGCGGAGCTGACTGATGAGGGGGCGACCCAGAATACCGGCAGGTAGAACGCCTGGAAGGATAAAAAATTTGAATATGACATTTAGTGAATGTCACCTTCCTCCCAATTTCATGTTATCATAGCGGAAACAAGAAGGAGGAAAATTTTATGAAATCCATCCTCGAAGACCTCTACTACGGCAACATCAACCCCGCCGAATTCTTCCAGGTCCCCCTCAAAGAGTACAAAGCGTGCCAGGAGGAACACATCAAAACCTACGACAGCTTCCTCCAAAGCCTGGAACCCTATCAGCAGAAAACCTTCACCGAGATCATGGAGCACCAGTTCCAAACCCTCCCCATGGAACACGCCGCCGCCTTTTCTGAGGGCTTCCGCCTGGGGGCGCAAATGATGTTAGAGATCCTCCAGGGCCCGCCTGTGGATGAAATTTGCCTGTGATCGTCCCACGGAGCGCCTTGGGGAAAGGGGCTTGTTTTCCCCGCGCTTTCCCAGTATGATAAAGAAAAAGGGGGGATTTGGATGAGAAGACGTTTTTGTTGGCTGGGCGCTGTGGTGGCCGTGGCTGTGGTTCTTTGTGCCTGCCATCCGTCCCCCGGCTTATCTTTGGAGGAACAGATCGAACAGGACCAGAACCTCCCCGCCGGCAGTGTGACGTTGGTTTCGGAGGGGGTCCTGGAAAGCGAGGAGAAGCAGGCAGTTGGCTTCTTTGACCAGGAGGGCAACCCCGGTCTCGCTGTGTTTTCCAAGGGAGAAACGCCCCGGCTCTTGTCCGTGGAGCCCGCCAGCAGCTTTTTCAGCCGGGTGCCGGAGACCTGGACCGTCCCCGTTTCCTTCGGGGGAGAGATCTGCTATGTCTTTCTCAGCAACAACCCCGATTTCACTTGCCTCAAGGTGCGGCGGGAGGGGGGCCAATGGGAGGAAATCCCGGTGCCCCCGCCTCCGTCCCTGGTCTCGTTTTCCTTTGGGGAAGCCAATGGGCTGCAATACCGCCTGTGCGATCCAAAGGGGAATGAACTACAGCAGCCATAACAGATCGGAAGCCGCCGCGAGATCCCTCGCGGCGGCTTCGCTTTTTCTCTCTCTATGCTGATCCGGGGGCGGATTAGTAAGCCACGCCCCAGTAGATCATCTTTTTGGCGGCCCGCCCGCAGATGGGGCAGGTGTCGCCCAGGTGCTCCTGGGCGAAGGGAATGCAGCGGGAGGTCATACCGGCCTCTTCCTTCATCTTCAGCTCGCAGTCCAGCTCGCCGCACCACATGGTTTTGATGAAGCCGCCGTGTTCGGCCTGGAGCTGCTTGGCCTCCTCCAGGGAGAAGGCGGGGAAGGTGTGCTCCTCCAGGTTCTTCTTGGCCCGCTGGTACAGGCCGTCGTGGATGGCGTCCAAGGTGGCCTTGGCGGTCTCCTCCAGGGTGTCCAGGCTGACGAAGACTTTCTCGCCGTTGTCCCGGCGGACCAGGACGCACTGGTTCTTCTCGATGTCCTTCGGGCCGATCTCCACGCGCAGGGGCACGCCCTTCATCTCGTACTCGGCAGCCTTCCAGCCCATGGACTGGTCAGAGTCATCGATCTTGGCGCGGATGCCGGCGGCCTTCAGGCGGTCCAGCAGGGCGTTGGCGGCATCCAGAACGCCGTCCTTGTGCATGGCAACGGGGATGACCATGGCCTGGACGGGGGCGATGCGGGGGGGCAGGACCAGACCGTTGTTGTCGCCGTGGGTCATGATGAGGCCGCCGATCATCCGGGTGGACACGCCCCAGCTGGTCTGGTGGGGGTGGTGCAGGGTGTTGTCCTTGCCGGTGAAGGTGATGTCAAAGGCCTTGGCGAAGCCGTCGCCGAAG
>JALERU010000023.1 GCA_022764045.1 Clostridiales bacterium
GGTCATGGCGGAGCGGTCGGTGCAGAGGTATTCGGCCAGGGCCACGCGGCCCATGGGGATGGTGAAGGTCCTGCTGCCTGCGGCCTCGGCCTGGCGGGAGAGGTAGGTCAGGAGCTTTTCCCGGATGGTGGAGCGGGAGACCACCTCCAGCTTTTCCACCAGGGCCAGGTTTTTCTCTGCGATCAGCTCCACCATGTTCTCGATCATCCGGTGGTGGAAGCGGCAGACCAGCTTGCAGGCGTGCAAGATGCGGTCGTAGTCCAGCAGCAGCACCCGGCAGTGGGTCCGGGCCTGGTAGGCGATGGTCCGGCGGCGGGCCTTGACGCAGGTGTAGCTCTCCCCGAAGAGGCTCCCCACCGGCAGGACGCTGAGCAGGGATTTCTTGCCGAAGAGGTCTTCGCTGATCATCTCCACCTCGCCCTCCAGCACCACCCCCATGAGGGGATGCTCCTCC
Source organism: Clostridiales bacterium (assembly GCA_022764045.1). GTDB lineage: Bacteria > Bacillota > Clostridia > Oscillospirales > Oscillospiraceae > Evtepia. Next base: position 455 of record JALERU010000023.1, read on the forward strand.
GGGGTGCTCATAATAAAGTCCCCCCGCTGGGGCCGGATCTCCCGGGCGCTGAGACAGCCCAGCATGGCCTCCAGGTCCTTGGGCACAATGTTGCGAAACAGGCGGCAGTCCCGCAGCTCTTCCGTGGTCATCGCCATCACCTCCGAATGGGTTCTTTTTCTCCTTCAGTGTAAATTATTTTTTCAAATGATGCAACTGCAACAGGTAATTTTTTTCGGTTCTGATATCCTGATTTTACAAAAAAATCACGAGGAGGATTCTGTTATGGAACATAAGATGCACAAAGCCAGCCGCCAGCTTTCGGATGCCGAGACCTTAGAGATCCTCAAGAAGGGTGACCACGGCACCCTGTCTGTCCAAGGCGACGACGGCTACCCCTACTCCACCCCCGTCAACTACATCATGGTGGCCAACAAGCTCTACATCCACTCCGCCCCCTATGGCTATAAGATCGAGTGCCTGGAGCGGAACACCAAGTGCTGCTTCTCCGCCATCATCAGCGCCAAAATCATCCCCAGCAAGATCACCGCCGCCTTTGAGAGCGTCATCATGACCGGCAACGCCGTGTTCATCGAGGACCAGGCCGAAAAACGGGCCGCCCTGGAGGCCTTTGTCACCCAGAAGCACCCCGGTTATGAGGACGTGGGCTTTAAGATGATCGACAAGCAGATCGACAAAACCGCCGTCATGCGCATCGACCCCATCTCCATGACCGGCAAGGCCTATCACGGCTGAGGAGCTTTCCCAAAAAATCAAAAACTCGCTGCTCGGAAGAGCGGCGAGTTTTTTCTGTCTTCAAATCCCCAGCACGGTCCGGGCCACCTGGAAGTAGATAATCAGGGTCACCACGTCCACCACGGTGGAGATGAAGGGGCTGGCCATCACCGCCGGGTCCAGATGAATCCGCTGGGCCAGCAGGGGGAGCAGGCAGCCCACAGTCTTGGCGCACAGGACGGTAAAGACCATGGTCAGGCAGATCACTGCCGCCACCGCCACCGTCACCCCGGCGTTGTGGAGGACGAGCCGGTCCACCACCATGAGCTTGACAAAGTTGCAGGCGGCCAGGGTCAGGCCGCAGAGGACGGCCACCCGGATCTCCTTCCAGATAACCTGAAGGGTATCGGAAAACTCCACCTCGCCCAGGGACAGCCCACGGATCACCGCCACCGAGGCCTGGGTGCCGCTGTTACCGCCGGTGCCCGTGAGCATGGGGATAAAGGCGATGAGGGCGGAGCAGGCGGCCAGGGAGGTCTCGTAGCTGGTGAGGACCATGCTGGTCAGGGTGGCCGAGAGCATCAAAATCAGCAGCCAGGGGACCCGGGACTTCCAGGTCTCCATCACGCCGGTGCGGAGGTAGGGCTTATCGGAGGGGGCCATACCGGCCATCTTTTCAAAGTCCTCCGTGGTCTCTTCCTGGAGGACGTCGATGGCGTCGTCCACGGTGACGATGCCCACCAGGCGGTTTTCCTGATCCACCACCGGCAGAGCGCTGAAGTCGTACTTGGTGAACATCTGGGCCACGTTTTCCTGGTCCTCCAGGGTGTTCACGGCAATGACGTTGTGCTCCATGATCTCCTCCAGCACGTCGTCATCCTCGGCCAGGATGAGGGTACGCATGGTGATCATGCCGATGAGCTTTCGGTTGTTTTCAGTGACGTAGCAGGTGTAAATGGTTTCCTTGTCCACGCCGGTGCGGCGGATGCGCTTGATGGCCTCCTCCGCCGTCATGTTGGGCCGGAGACTGACGTACTCCGTGGTCATAATGCTCCCGGCACTGTCGTCGGGATATTTTAGGATTTCGTTGATCATTTTGCGCATTTCAGGGTCAGCCTGCTTCAAAATGCGCTTGACGACATTGGCGGGCATCTCTTCCACGATGTCTACCGCGTCGTCTACGTAGAGTTCGTCCACGACCTCTTTCAGTTCGTTGTCGGAAAAGCCCCGGATGAGCAGTTCCTGGGCCTCGGGCTCCATCTCTACGAAGGTCTCCGCCGCCAGCTCCTTGGGCAACAGCCGAAAGAGCAGGGGGAGCTTTTCCTGGGGCATATCCTCAAAGATGGCCGCCACATCCACTGCGTTCATGGTGACCAGGATATCCCGAAGGGTGGTGTATTTTTTCCCCTCCACCAGGGTGGCCAGGGTCTCCCCCAGCGTTACAATCGGTCTTTCTGCCATTGGCATCTCCTCCCAGCTTTTTTCGTTTCAAGACGCACGCGCGTCCAGTTTCTTAGCAGGAAGTAAGACACACCGGTTGGCCGTTAAGCCAGTGAGCGAGAACAGAGGAACGCCCATATAGGCGGCTCGTCTGTCCGTTTGCGACTTCGGCCTGCCAAAGTGCCGTTACTACCGCCTGCGTCCATCGTTTTCACCTCACTTTACTTACAACAATAAGACTTCCCGGGGGAAATCTACTCCTTATTATATGAGTCAGCCAAAAATTTGTCAACTGAAATCCATTCCTCCGGCAGGGCAGCAGGGTTCCTCTCTCGCTGGGTAGGCGTAACCACCCCACCGGCCTAAGGTGGCAACGATATTCTACTACCCACCGTCACTACGAAATCACCCCCTCATCAGTCAGCTGCGCTGACAGCTTCCCCCCGAGGGGAAGCCTTCCGTGAAACGAAAGGATATCTTTCAGGGCTTGCCAACGCCTTCCCCTAGGGGAATCCCGGGCCGGTTGTCATTTTCAGGGGAATGTGGTATTCTTATGGAACCAACGGGCGCGCAAGGGGCGCTCCGGCACCCAAAAATCCGGCGGTCTTCCCCCTTTGCCTCCCCAAAACCCTACCTCCGCAGAAAGGAGACTTCTATGAAAAAGCTCTGTTCCCTCCTCCTGGCCCTGGTGCTGCTGGCTGCCCCCTGCACCGCGCTGGCCGCGGGAGGTTATCAGGATGTTCCCACCGGCAACTGGGCGGTCCCGGTGATTCAATCGGCCAAGGATTATGGCCTGATGGCGGGCACTGCCCCCGGGGTCTTTGGCTTTGGCCAGACCATCAGCCGGGCCGAGTTCGTCACCGTGCTGGCCCGGATGTTCCAGTGGGACACCTCCGCCGCCAGCTCCGGCTTTTCCGACACCAAGGGACACTGGGCCGAGGGCTATCTGGCCGCCGCCTGTCAGCACGGCGCCATTGACAAGGGGGGCGCTTTCCGCCCCGATGCCCCCATCGCCCGCCAGGATATGGCCGTCATGCTGGTGCGGGCCCTGGGCTATCAGTCCGTGGCGGAGCAGGCGGGGGGCTATGCCATCCCCTTTACCGATGTCACCGCCAATAGGGGATACATCACCGTGGCCTATGACATCGGCATGATCAACGGCGTCACCCCCACCCAATTCGCCCCCGCTTCCTCCGCCAAGCGGGAGGAGGCCGCAGCCATGCTGGTGCGGGTCTATGAAAAGTACACCGCCAAAACCGACTGGCTCCACGGCTTCTACGCCATCTCCTCCTACAAGCAGATCGGCCTGACCAAAGACATGGATGCGGTCAGCCTGGGCTGGAGCCGGATGACCTACACCGCCGACGGCGGGCCGGTGCTGAACACCACCTCCTCCGGCGGAAATGTCTACGCCATCCCCGCCGGCTATGAGGACGCCGTAACGCAGCTCCGGGCCAACGGCTGCCAGCTGAACCTGTCGGTCTTCATGGACAACACCGGCAGCGGCTTGGCAAGCCTTCTGGGCAGCGCCGCCGCCCGGGAGCGGGCGGTGGCCCTCATCCTGGCCGAGGCCACCCGGGTGTATCCCGAGGTGGGTTTCTCCCCCTACACTGGCGTCACCATCGACTTTGAGGGCCTGGCCGGCGCGGACAACCGGGCCAATTTTACCCGTTTCCTCACCGACCTATCCAAGGCCCTCAAGGCCAAGGGCCTGGCCCTCCACGTAGCCGTCATGCCCGCCACCGCCGACGGGGCCTACTACAACGGCTACGACTACCGGGCCATCGGCCAGCTGGCCGACAAGGTCATCCTCATGGCCCACGACTATCAGCCCTCCTCCCTGGCGGGCTTTGTGGGGACAACCTATTATAAAAATGCCGCCCTGACTCCCTTCCAGTCGGTCTACTACTCCCTCCGGGCCGCCACCGACCCCGCCACCGGCGTCCAGGATGTCTCCAAGCTGGCCCTGGCCATCAGTTGCTCGGCCAACGCCTGGCAGACCGACCCCGCCGGCAAGCTCACCAGTGCCAAGCCCATCCTCCCCACCATGGACACCGTGACCGCCCGCCTGAAGGCCGGGGCCGCCATGGGCTGGTCCACCGTCTACCGCAACCCCTACGCAACCTATGAGACCGAAACCGGCCAGCACGTCTTCCTCTGGTATGAGGACAGCCGCAGCGTGGGGGAAAAGGTCCGGTTGGCTAAGCTTTTTGGGGTCACCTCGGTCTCCCTGTGGCGGCTGGGGAACCTGCCCAACGACAACACCGACGGGCTCTACCTGAACCTCCTCCCCGCCTGCGCCTGAGCTCCCGCACAACCGCCGAAGGCCTCCTCGCCTTCGGCGGTTGTTTTCTGCCCAACTTTTTTCAAACTCCCTCTTGACATTTTCGTTAGCATATGCTAACCTCTATATGTCAAGCGGTTAGCTTTCGCTAACTCAAGAGCAAAAAAGGAGTGTCTCACATGAAAAAAGCAACCATCATTTTTGGCAGCACCACCGGCAATACCGAGACCGTTGCGGATAAAATCGCGGAAACCATGAGCGGCTATGATGTCCAGGTGATTTATGTCACCGACGCCAAGGACGATGCCTCTGTGCAGGAGGCCGACCTGGTCCTGTACGGCTGCTCCACCATGGGGCTGGGCGAGCTCCAGGAGGACTTCATCCCCTACTATGAAAACAGAATGACCCCCGCCCTGCTCAAGGGCAAGAACGTGGCCGTCTTCGGCCTGGGCGACAAGGAAAACTATGAGGATTACTTCTGCTGGGCCGCCGACATTCTCAGCAAGAAAGTCACCGAGTGCGGCGGTAACCTGGTCTGTGAGCCCCTGAAGGTGGACGGCGAGCCCGACGACAACGAGGACGCTGTGACTGCCTGGGCCCAGGCGCTGTAAGCGGGAAAGACCAAGCACAAACATTTTTCACGGAAATCGCATCCTATCTTCCGGTTTCTTTTTGCAGCGAAAGGGCTTGCCCCCTGCGCGGTTGATATGCTCCCACTATGAGAGACAGAGAAAGAAAACGCTGTCCTCACAGTGGGAGCATTATCCTGTCTGGAAAAGGGGAAATCCCTCTGGGATTCAAGACCTTTACATATGATTTTGAAGTAACTGTTGACTTTTTATTGTATGAAACTAAAATGAAAAAAGAGGTTTTTGTCAGGACACCAAAAACATAACACGTCCATTATAAATTGAGACCCGAAAAATATGACATTTCATTAAAAACACGCGAAAGAGGGAACTTTGCATAATTAAGCCCAAAAGAATAAAGCGTGGGGACAAAGTTGCAATCGTTAGTTTATCTTGGGGTGGATTGGGAGATGACACGCTAATTCATAAATATTCTATTGCGAAGAATCGATTGGAGAATGAGTTTGGATTCGTCGTAACGTGCATGCCTCACGCCCTAAAAGGGATTGAATTGATTGCCAAAAATCCCCAATTACGCGCACAGGATTTGATGGATGCATTTCAAGACCCTTCTGTCTGTGCCATTTTCTGTTCCATCGGAGGAGATGATACCATTCGGACACTCCCATATATAAACTTGGATATTATAAGAAATCATCCGAAAATTTTTATGGGATATTCTGATACTACAATCCATCATTTTATGCTTCACAAAGCGGGATTGGTTTCTTTTTATGGACCATCTATTCTATGTGAATTTGGGGAATACGTTAATAGAATCACCAACTATATAACAGCAAATAGTTTACTGAATGGACATAAATCCCTCAACCGCTTCGATGTCAACATAAAGGCTAACATGATTTTTGCGGGTGAAAAAGGAGACAGATTTCCCTGCTTTTTGATCTGTTGGCATTCTCTATCGTTTTACCCTTGTTCCGCTATTTCGTTCTGAGAAATGCGAGGTTGCACTATGAAGAAAATCTGTTTGCCCCTGTTCTGTTTTGTGGTGGTGGTCTTGGTGGGGGCCTTTCTGCTGTCCTCCCGGGGTTCCTACCAGCTGCCGGTTTCTCTGAAAGAGATCTCCTCCGTCACGCTATATCGCACAGGAGAGTCCGCCGTACCGGCTTATGTTAAAATGGAAATTAATCAGGCCCAAGAGATCTCAGTCCTGGTGAACACGCTCAACCGGCTGACCGCCAAAGGGGATTTTGACGCGCTCCCCGCCGGGGGAACTACTTTTTTCCTGGCCTTTCATTTGACAGATGGCACCCAACTCCTCTGCACCTACGACCAGACCAGCTCCTCCGGCGGATTTTACACCGACGGCAGCCTCCGGGCTGAAGTTTCCCATCTGGACCTGCAAACGCTGTTCGCCGCCCTTGGCTGTGACGGGCTCCCTTTCCGGGAGGAGGAGCTGGCTCCCTTTCCCAGCCTAACCTAACAGCAGCCCATAGCAAAAAACCTGTTGCGGAAGGAGCTCTTCTGCAGCAGGTTTTTCCTCTTCTCTTATGAATTTCCCGTCAGGGGCTCCGGGTCCCCTAAGTAGGTGGGCTCCGGCTGGAGGATGGCCCAGAAGAAATCCTTGTCCCGGGCCACGATCTCCCGCAGGTCCCGCATGGTCTGGCCCCGGTAGTTCTGGCCGTCGGCGGCCACGCCCCAGGCCTCCAGGCCCAGGGCCTGGGCTAAGTAGAGGGCCCGGTACAGGTGGTACTCCTGGGTGACAATCACCAGCTTTTTTACCCCAAAGATATCCCGGGCCCGGTAGAGGCTGTCGTAGGTGGACAGGCCCGCGTAGTCTAACACGATATCTTCTCGGGGAACCCCTTTGTCCTGGGCCACCTGGCACATGGTGGCCAGCTCGTTGTAATACTGGCTTCGGTTGTCCCCGGACATGAGGAGCTTGTCCGCCCAGCCGGCCTCATAGAGCTCCACTCCCCGGGCCAGGCGGTCAGCCAGCATAGGGGTGGGGGTCCCGTCGGAGTAGACGCCGCAGCCCAGGACCAGGATGCAGTCCACCTCCGGGGGCGCACTCTCCTCCGGCGTCAGCACCCGGTCCCGGGCCGAGCCCACCACGTAGGCGCTGAGCCCAAAGGCCAGCACCACCAAAAAGGCGCACAGGACCACCAGGACCAGCAGGGTCCGGAGGAGATATTTTTTCCATTTATTCATCCTTGTTTTTGCTCTGGAAATAAAGGACGCCGGCGATGAACAGAATGCCGACAATCAGCCCAATTACCATAGTGTTTCCTTTCTCCGGTGGGTTTCTCTGTCTGGGCAGAGGGGGCCGTTAGGTCTCCTCGCCGTCGGAAAATTCCTCGTCCTCCTCGTCGATCTCCCCCCGGACATAGGTCACCCGGACGGTGGAGGAGCTGAGCATGTCCACCCGGTATTCCCGCCAGCCTTTGGCGGCCATTTTCTCGTTGCCTTTTTCCAGCTGCTCGGTCACGTCGTCGGTGTCCACGCCATTGTAGGTCACTTTTTTCTGTTCCATGGGGTTCTACCTCCTTGATTAGGTCTCGGCCTGGGCCGCTTTGATCATAATGGCGCACTCAATGCGCTTTTTGAACAGGGCACAGCCGTATTCATAGGTTCCGTTGATATCGCCGCTGGCGTGGTAGGCGTTGGCCGCGCAGCCGCCGGCGCAGAAGAGCCGGGCCCAACATTCCCGGCAGTCGGGGTTGGCCACCACGTTGCAGCGGTGGAACTTCTCCCCCATCTGGGTGTTGGTGACCCCCTTCCACACATCCCCCATGGAATAGGTGGGGTCATTGACAAACTGGTGGCAGGGGAAGAGCTCCCCCCAGGGGGTGACCGCCAGATACTCGGTGCCCGAGCCGCAGCCCGACATGCGCTTGTGCAGGCAGGGGCCGCCTTCCAGATCCAGCATGTAGTGGTAGAAGGTAAAGGGCCGGCCCTCCTTCTCCCGTTTCAGCATTTCCTTGGCCAGGATCTCGTATTGCTGGAAAATTTTCGGCAGGTCCTCCTGGGTCAGGGCCCAGGGCTCGCCGGGAGGGCTCACCACAGGCTCCATGCTCAGCTCGGTGAAGCCCAGGTCGGCCATGTGGAAGATGTCCTCGGTGAAGTCCACGTTGTCGTGGGTGAAGGTGCCCCGCATGTAGTAGCTCCGGTCCCCCCGCTGCGCCACGAACCGCTGGAACTTGGGCACGATGATGTCATAGCTGCCCACCCCGGCCAGGTTCTTCCGCAGGCGGTCGTGGATCTCTTTCCGACCGTCCAGGCTGAGGACCACGTTGTGCATCTCCTTGTTGCAGAACGCCGTCACCTCGTCGTCCAGCAGCATGCCGTTGGTGGTCAGGGTGAACCGGAAATTCTTGTGGTGGATGGGCTCCTGGGTGCGGGCGTAGGCCACCAGGTCCTTGACCACCTGCCAGTTCATCAGGGGTTCCCCTCCGAAGAAGTCCACCTCCAGATTCACCCGGCTGCCCGACTGGGCGATGAGGAAATCCAGGGCCTGCTTGCCCACCTCGAAGGACATAAGGGCCCGGTCCCCGTGGTAGTTGCCCTGGCTGGCGAAGCAGTAGTCGCAGTTGAGGTTGCAGGTGTGGGCCACGTGGAGGCACATGGCTTTCAGAACGGGTTTGGTGTGCTCAAAGGCCTCCTGCTCCACGTCCTTCCACAGGTCCTGGGAGAAGAGCTTGCCGGCGGCCTTGAGTTCCTCGATGTCCGCCAGGCAGTCCCGGATCTCCCCCTCGTCCACCCCTTCCATGTGGCCGTACTTGGCCAGCATTTGGGCAACGATCTCTTGGGGAGGCGTGGTCTCATACAGGGCGATGATGTCATAGGCCACCTCGTCCACCAGGTGGACCGCGCCGCTGTAGACGTCCAGGACGATGTTGTAACCGTTGAGTTTGTATTGATGGATCATAGGTTTGTACTCTCACTTCCGTTGGATGAAAAAAGTGCCGCTTGATCGGGTTCGATCAGGCGGCAGCTTTCTCGCGTGTCAGCTTCTACTTAGCGATTGGTGTTCTCGCACTGCTGGTTGGCAAGGCCGCAGGAGGTCTTGCAGGCAGACTGGCAGGAGGTCTGGCATTCGCCGCAGCCGCCGGTCTTCAGGCTCTTGGCCAGGTCCCGGGTCTCCAGGGTCTGGATTCTCTTCATGAG
>JALERU010000039.1 GCA_022764045.1 Clostridiales bacterium
GATGATATTCAATGCCACGCACATATCAACGGCCTCGGTGTTCTTGATCTTGCTCTGATCAGAGAACGCCGCCCCAGCGCCCACGACCATGACAGACAGCATCACAGCCACGCAGAGCACCAGGCTCAGAACCTTCTTCCGCTGCCACCCCTTGTCCCCCAACCCCTCTCACCCCATTTTCCCACGTTTTTCCCACGCTGTTCCCACAGCTTTTTCCGCCCTCGCCCGCGTAAAATACGAACAAAAATGCCCCGGCCCGCAAGCGTTTGTAAGCGCGCGGGCTGGGGCGTTGTCTTTCAGAGGCGGACCATGCAAAGGGGCGGGCGACCCCTACACCACTTGCCGCCGGCGGGGCGTCTGGCGGTAGGGGCGAGGGCGGTAGCGGGTGGCCCAGAGGTTGGCGGCCCAGGCAGGGGCCAGGAGGGTGGCCTCCTCCCCGTGGATGGACAGCCAGGCCCAAAAGGCGGGCCCCAGGATTACATCGGCAGTGACGGTAAGGGAATTGTCTTCTGCGGTCAGTTCTGCGGCAGAGCCAAACCGGTCCAAAATCTCCCCGGTCAGAGAGGGGGAGAACCGCAGGCAGACCCGCTCCCGGCGGTTGGGCTCCACGCCGAAGGGGGTGGCGGTCCACAGGGCCGGGTCGGGGTCCGGCCCCAGGGCGGGCATGCCGGTGACCAGCACTTGGGTCATGCGGTCAGGCCGGTAGAGGGCCAGATGCTTGGCCCGGTGATCCCAGCCCAAAAGATGGTAGCCCTCCTCCCACCACAGCAGCCCCTTGGGGCTGACCACTTGGGCAGGGCCGGCGGCCACCGGCTGCCGGTCCGGGCCGTAGTCCAAGGGGACGAAGCTCAGGGCCCGCTTGGTCTGGATGGCGGTATGGATGCGGTCCAGGGCCCGCCGGACCTCCTCCGGGTCCCCCGCCCCCTGGTGGGACAGGGACACAGGCCGACGAAGCTGCTCCCGCTGCCCCGTGGGGAAAAAGGCCGTCAGCTTGTCCAGCAGCCTTTGGCGCAGAGCTGACGGCAGCCAGCGGTAAACCGCCACCGCATCGATCACCGCCTGGAGCTCGGCCAGGCTCATGGGCCGGCCCGAGGCGTACCAGCCGCCGAGCTTGCCGGGCCGGTACTCCACCGGAAAGCCCTGCTTATTCATGGCGGCCAGGTCGCGGTAAATGCTTTTGCGTTCAGCGGGCACCCCTTTGTCCTGAAGTCGCTGGATGATCTGGGTCATGGTCAGCGGGTGCTTCTCGTCGGTCTCCTCGTACAAAAGCCGGGTGAGACACAGGGTACGGTCTCTCTGGTCGGTGTGCTTGCCCATGATGGTCCCTCCTTGTGTTTGGTGAGACCATTATAGAACATATGTTCTATCTTTTCAAGAGGGAGATTTTCCCCCTGTCCCCAAAATGGGCCTCATACTAGAACTTGATAAAAACCTTTCAAAAGGTTTTTGTCAAGTTCTGCATGAGACGGCGCATCGTGCAATTGCACGATGCGAGTGTGCGCAGCACACGGGTTTCTCGATGAAAGGATTGCATCGAGAAACAGTATCACTCCCACCCTTTCCAGATGTCCGGCTGATAGCCCACGGTGGCCTGCTTGCCATTGCGGACGATGGGGGTCTTGAGCAGCGTGGGGTTTTCCAGGATCTTCTCCACCTTGTCCTGGTCATAGGCCAGGTACTGGAGCAGGGCCGCGTCGGGGTGCTTTGGGTCGATGAGGTCGGCCAGCTTCACCGACCGGAGGACCGAGGTCAGCTCCCCTTTGCTGATGCCGTATTTGTTCAGGTCGATGGTTTGGAACTTAACCCGGCGCTCTTTGAAATACCGCTGGGCCTTTTTGGTGTCGAAACACTTGGATTTGCCAAAAATTTGGATATTCATAAGTACCTCCTGGAAGCAGTGTTTTCCTAAGCTTACCACATTCCCAGCCAAAAACCCAGGTCTCCAGAAAAATAGGTATACTTTTTCTGGAAATGGTGATATACTACTACCAATGATACCAAACAGCCACCGCTGTTTTTCTTTGGGATGCGCGTCATGCCTCCCCCTTCCCCGTCAGGCGGCCGTTCCGCCGCCCTCCCGATGAGACGGGCCTCTCTGGTCAAACCCCACGGTTTGATCCTCTTTCCTGTGAAATCGCCGCACCGCGGCATCAGCATAAAAATCTCCCCAGCAGACCACCAACGAAATATTTCGGGCAAGGGAAACCAGACAAACCCTTCGCGGGACAGGGCGAACGGGTGCGCCAGGTGTTTCCCTCTTCTTTCTATCCCTATTTTTTGGCGGCGCCGGGACATTTAGAACAAAAGGAGTTACTATGGCAGAAAAACTGAAAATCATTCCCTTGGGCGGCTTGAACGAGATCGGTAAGAATCTCACCGTCTATGAGTATGGCAACGACATCATCATCGTGGACGTGGGGATGGGTTTCCCCGACGACGATATGTACGGCATCGACGTGGTGATCCCAGATGTCAGCTATCTCATTAAGCACAAGGACAAAATCCGCGGGATCTTTCTCACCCACGGACACGAGGACCACATCGGGGCCCTGCCCTATGTGCTGCGGTCCTTCAACGCCCCCATCTACGCCACCCGGATGACCCTGGGCTTAGTGCGCCTGAAATTGGAGGAGCACAAGCTTTTGGACACTACCAAGCTGGTCACCTGCGAAGCCGGAGACGTGATCCAGGCCGGAAAATTCTCCGTGGAGTTCATCCACGCCAACCATTCCATCGCCGACGCCGTCAGCTTCGCCATCAAGAGCCCGGTGGGGGTCATCGTCCACACCGGCGACTTTAAGATCGACCCCACCCCCATCAAGGGTAAGATTATGGACCTGACCCGCCTGGGACAACTGGGGAAGGAAGGGGTCCTGGCCATGCTGGCCGACTCCACCAACGTGGAGCGCCCCGGCCACACCCGGTCCGAACGAGCCGTCGGCGCCAGCTTCGACGAGCTCTTTAAGGGCTGCAAGGAGCGGATCATCGTCACCACCTTCGCCTCCAACGTGGACCGCATCCAGCAGATCATCAATGTGGCTGCCCGCTACGGCCGCAAGGTGGCTGTCACCGGCCGCAGCATGGAAAACTCCATGCGGGTGGCCACCGAGCTGGGCTACACTGAGATCCCCCAGGGCATCTTAGTGGACATCAACCACATCAAGTCCCTGCCCAAGGACAAGATCTGCATTATCACCACCGGCAGCCAGGGGGAGGCCATGTCCGCCCTCTTCCGCATCGCCTTCTCCACCCACCGGCAGGTGGATATCCAGGCGGGGGATCGGGTCATCATCTCCGCCTCGGCCATCCCCGGCAACGAGAACGCGGTGAACAACATCATCAACGAGCTTTACCGGAAGAAAGCCGAGGTGGTCAGTGAGAACGCCGGGGCCCTCCACGTCTCCGGCCACGCCTGCCAGGATGAGCTGAAAATCATCCACGCCCTGGTCCGGCCCAAGTTCTTCATCCCCGTCCACGGGGAGCAGCGCCACCTCCAGACCCACGCCAAGGTGGCCCAGGAGATGGGCACCCCCCCGGAAAACATCATCATCAGCGACGTGGGCCGGATCATCGAGCTCACCCCGAACTCCGCCCAGTTGGGCGGCACCGTACCCTCTGGCCGGGTCTTTGTGGACGGCTACGGCGTGGGCGACGTAGGCAGCGTCGTCCTCCGGGACCGCCGCCACCTGGCCCAGGACGGCATGATCGTGGTGGTGGCCACCCTCTCCGGCGAGACCGGCGACCTGGTTTCCGGCCCCGACATCATTACCCGTGGCTTTGTCTACGTAAAGGAATCTGAGAGCCTGATGGAGGAGCTCCGCGTGGTGGCGCTGGAGGCGCTGGAGACCTGTCAGGCCCGCAACATTACGGATTGGGCCACCATCAAGTCGGCAATGAAGAGCGAGATGTCCCGCTACCTCTATAAAAAGACCAAACGTGACCCCATGATTTTGCCTGTCATTATGGAGGTTTGAGAAATCTGGGACCCGCCGGGCTCCCAGATTTAGGGGATTGCGCTCCGAACCGCGCCTGGCGAAGCCAGCAAAAAAATAGATTGGATTTTATTTCTGCCGGAAGGATTTTTGGCCTTTCTGTGCTCCACCGACGTTTCTCCGCCTTCCCCCTCGGGGGGAAGGTGCCCCAGTGCGCACACTGGGGCGGATGAGGGGGCGATGCAGAAGATCCTCTCCATAGAAAACCCACCCCACCCAAAAGGAGGGAGCCACAATCGGCCCCCTCCTTTTTCCATGCGACAAAGGCCATCTATCAACACAACCTAAGCGTCGCAGACTTCCGTTTTCCGCAGAAAACGGAATCAATTTAGATCATTTTTTCGCCGGCTTTGCCGGTGAAAAAATTCCTCTCAGCCGCAAGTGTGCCCGCAGGGCGCGCGCATGAGCGCCCGCAGGCGCCATGGAAGCGAGCAACCGGGCGTAGCCCGGCTCTTAGCGAGTCCCAGTCGGCTGCCATCTTCAAAATTGAGAGCCCAGCGAAGCGGGTCTCAATTTTCATTGCTTTACTCCTGCCCGCTCAGACCCTGCTCGTAGGACTGGATCATCTTCTTGACCATCTGGCCACCGATAGAACCGGCCTCGCGGGTGGTCATGGAGCCGTTGTAGCCCTTCTTCAGATCCACGCCGACCTCATTGGCGGCTTCCATCTTAAACTTGTCCATCGCGGCACGAGCCTGGGGGACCATGATCTTGTTGCTGCTGGAAGACTTATTGCTTGCCATAACAAAGTTCTCCTTTGATTGATTTTGTGTTTGTTGGATCATAGTTGATCATAGAACGCTCTTGTGTCGTTCTGGGTGTTATGATGGCCGATTTGCGGGGAGTTATGCGGGGGTGGGAGTTTGTAAAATTCGGTAAAAAAGGGCCCCCGGGGATTCCCCGGGGGCTTGAGTTTTTTAGGAAGCTAAGACTGAATCAAAGGATTACCATTGATTAATTGATTAGATGATGTTAGCATCGTAAATGTTGTTGTTGACATCGATAACCAGCAGTTCAATTTCCCAGTTGCCGTCGCTGTTTGCGTTCTTGCAAGTGCACTGGTAAGCGGCGTTTGCGACATAATTATCGGAAGAGTCCTTCTGAGCCAGACTAATCTTGCCGCCTTCAGCAGCAGCAACGTTAGCAGAGTTGATGTACAGGATTTCGGTATCATCAGTGATCTCATAGGTCTTAGTATCGCTTGCGAATTGGATCAGCTTTCCATCGTAAGCAACAACAGATGCGCCGCCAGTGGTGGTACCATTGGTGTCGGCAATTTCACTCAGAGTAGTGACCTTACCGTCAGTTACCTTGTAGCTGATGATGGAACCCTTATCAATGCCAGTCACATCCACACCATTCTTGGTGGTCAGGACCGTGCCATCGGCCAGGGTGATTTCGTAAACGGTGTTCTTATCTGCATCCTTCACTTTGGCCAGGTCAGCGATAACATAGCCATACGCAGTGTCGTCGCTGGTAGCCAGAGTGGAGGCCATGGTGGCGAAGACAACGGAAGTAAAGCCGGTCGCATCGTTCTCCTTAACCATAGTGTTGTTCAGAGTGCCGTCATCGGTCTTTTTCAGATCAGCGCCAGTAATCACTTTGTACGTGTTGGGAGTTTCAGTGGTATCAACAACAAAGATCACGGCATCGTCAGCAACGGGATAACCACCAGCTTTGCCAGAATCCTTATCGTAAGCCAAGTCGCCCTTTGCTGTGGTATCGCTAATCGGAGGCACAGTGGTAGTCAGCGTATAGACACCATCATCAATCTCATCGATGTAAACCAGTGCATTCTTTGCCACGCCGTTACTGGCGTTGCTGTCATAAGGAACCGTGATGATTTCACCGGTAGAGGTCAGCAAGCTGACCTGAGGATAGCTTGCGTTCCAATCAGTCGTGGTCTGGAATGCAGTAACCAAAGCGTAGTCTGCAACATCAACCTCGGAGGAGGTAGCATCCGCAAAATAGACATATCCGTCAACGACAACGAAATCATACTCAACATCAAGGGTCATGGTCTGACCGTTGGCCAGGGTGTACCAAGTGTCGCCAACCTTGACATCGGTACCCTTAACGGCAGAGACTTTGCCAGACAGAACTTCCAGCTCAGTGTAGGCAGCAACGCCGTCAATGGTGTTAGCCTTGTTAACGATCATAACATAATCATCTTCGGCAATTCCATTAGCCAGGTTGATATCGTCCTTTTTGATGTTATTTGTTGCACCGCCATTAACATTCTTGGTGGTAATAGTAGTGGCCCCCAGATAGGTAACTTCCTCAACAGTGAAAGGAACATAGACAACAGCGTCGATCTTGTCGTCGCCAGTGTTATCAATGGCCTTCATGGAATAGCCAAGGGCTGTTGCAGGAGTCTTATAGGTAGCATTGATGGGGCTTCCGTCAGCAGCGCCGTTGAATGCATAAGCTGCAACGGTGGTGCCAGTGGTGTCGTAGTCAACGTCAGCAATTTCGATGGATTTGTCGGCCAGGTCAGCCGCATCGATGTCTCCCAGAACGCCTTCCGCGATAACGGAGCTGTCATAAGCGAACATACCATAAACGGTATCGATCTTATTGTTCTTCACGGTGTAGACAACCTTCACATTCTGCTGGAACAGATCGGTATAGTCCACATCACTGACCACAGTTGTAGTCGTAGTGTTCGTTCCGGTGTAAATGCCGGTGTCAAGCTTATAAGTCCACTCATCCTTGTCGTCATTATAGGTGAAGCCAATCATGATAGCGGCCTGGTCATCAATGACGCCATACTTGTCAGCCTGGAGAGAAATGGCCTTGTCGACCACATTGACCTTGGAGACCAGCTGGCCGTTTTCGGAAATCAGAGTATATTCATACTTAACTTCCTTGGCCTGCAGGGCGTTCCAGATCATCTGAGCGGCGGAGTCACGGCTCAGAGCGGCGGAGACGTCGATGGTCTCCAGGTCTTCATACAGACCCTTCTGGGTAGCAATGACGTTCACGTTGGTATCCCAAGCAGCGCCACCGAACTTCTCTTCATCAGCGCGATACCCCAGCGCCACCAGCAGCATCTTAGCCAGCTGGGAGCCGGTCACGTTCTGGCTAGGCTGGAACATGCCGTTGCCCACGCCGCCGACGATGCCCTGGGCCACGCAGGACTCGATGTACTTCTCAGCCCAGGCGGAGTTTGCGTCATTCCGCACGTCCTTGAAGGTGGGGGTAGCGGGCACACTCAGGGTGGGCTCCTTGCCGCCGTTCAGGGCCACG
>JALERU010000058.1 GCA_022764045.1 Clostridiales bacterium
AGGCAATCTTTTCACCAAAGGCTGCATAGGCGAAGGCAGAGCCGCCGCCGGCAACGGGAAGCATAGGAACCAGCTCAGCGTAAACCAAGCCGAAGGGGACCATGACCAGCAGGCAGAGCAGATAGCCGATGGCCGCGGGGATAGGGCCGCCGGAGCTGGCCATCCAGCCGTTGATGGAAACGGCCCAGCCAACGCCGACGATGGCGCCGAAACCGATACAGAAGAAGTCAAGAGCGCCTACGCCTTTTTTTTCAGGATTATTACTCATACTTACCTCGTTTCTTGTGTGCCGCGCTCCACAGCGCGGCATGATCGTTCTCTCGTCTTATCAATAGATCAGATGGTGTTGATATTCTCCTTGCTTTTTTCGATAGAAAGCCCCCTTCCGGCGTTACCCTTTCTCCACTTGGAGAAAAGGAACAAAAAATGAGGTATGGATCGATATCATTATAGAAAAAATCACCACCTCTGTAAAATTGAGAATCCTTATAGATCTATAAGAAAATTTTTTGGGCGGGATTGGTTCTAAAGAGACAGGGGGCGGGGACAAAAAGACGGCAGGCAACCACAAAGGTAGCTGCCTGCCGAGTATGAGTCATCAGGGAAAGAAAAAATCCAGCGGAGAGGGGTTTGCCTTGCCGGCTCTCCCGCCCGGGAAGAGGCACGGCGCTGCCTGGAAGAAATGGGCGGACAGAGGACCCTTTTGCCGACGAGGCGGACGGCCAAGGGTCCGGACCGAAGGATTGATGCCTCCCGACAGAATATAGTATAAACCTTTGGAGCATCATTGTAAAATTGAGAGGTTCTATGCTGGTATTCAAATATTTTTTCACAAAACCACTTTACTAATATCCATTTTCTGTGATAAAATGGAAAATAAAGGAGAGTTTAGGGGTGAGAGAATGGGACGGTATTTGCCTGTGATCAAAACCGCCGAGTGCGGCAGTTTGACCCGCGCGGCTCACGCCCTGGGCTATACCCAGCCCAGCCTTGGCTACATTATCAACAACATTGAAAATGAACTTGGCGTGAAAATGTTTTATCGAAACCAGCGGGGCATGACCCTCACCGAAACCGGGGAGAGCCTGCTGAAAATCATGCGCGAGATTGAGGACATGGAAAGCCACCTGATGGAAGTGGCCCGCATCAGCCGCTGGGAAATGCTGCGGGTGGGGGTCTTCCCCAGTGTGGCCTCCCAGTGGGTTCCGGAGATTTTGAAGGAATTTTATGAGACCTATCCCAAGGTGGTGGTCAAGCTGGAGCACTCCATGAACGATCTGGCGGGAGAGCTGAGCGTGAAGGAGCACAAGCTGGACTGCTGCTTTACCTCGGGCCCCTGCCCGCCGGGCATGGAGAGCTTCCCCCTCTATGAAGACCCCTATTACCTGGTGGTCTCAGAAGACCACGAGATCGCGGCCCTGGACCAGGTTTCCATGTGGGACCTGGGCGACGAGCTCTATTTTGTCCCGTCCCGGGAGAGCTTCGACATCAGCAACACCGGCTATGAGGTGGAGCAGCTCTTTGACAAGGAGAAGATCGAGCGGCTGGATTTCCAGCCCCAGGAGAACCAGACCACCATCGCCATGGTGGAAAAGGGCCTGGGCGCCACCATTCTCCCCGGCTTAACCCTCCGGGGTCTGATTGAGGGACGGAAGGTCAAGGTCATCCCCCTTAAGGAGGAGCTCACCCGGACCATCAGCCTCCTCTGCCCCCGGGAGCTGGAACGCTCCCAACTGACCAACGTATTTCTCCGCATCGCCCAGCGATGGGTAACCCAGTGGAAACAGGAAGAAACGGAACAAAGCCCTTGAGCAAACCGCTCAAGGGCTTTTTGATTTCTATGGGGCACGGGCGGCCGGTGTGGCCGAGGGAAACTGTTTTATATCCCTCTCCCGGCGCATGGTGCAGAACCCCCGGATTTGGCATAGAGGCGGAAAATGGAGTATCATAGGGAAAATAACTCTTGGAGGGAGAACGTCATGTCTGACAGAGTCTTGACCGAACAGTGCCTAACGGCCTTCCGCCAGCGGCTGCTTGGAGAGGAAAAAAGTCCGGCCACCGTAGAAAAGTACATGCGGGACGCCCGGTCCTTTTGGGCCTTCACCGGGGGAGATCCAGTAGACAAGGAGCTGATGATGGCCTACAAAGCCAGCCTGCTGGACCGTGGCTATGCGGTTCGCTCGGTGAACTCCATGCTGGCCAGCCTAAACAGCCTGCTGGCCTTTCTGGGCTGGGAGGACTGCCGGGTGAAGCACCTGAAAACCCAACGCCAAACCTATTGCGCCGAGGACAGGGAACTGACCAAGGCCGAGTACCGCCGCCTGCTGGGGGCGGCCACCGGGCAACTGAGCCTGATTTTGCAAACCATCTGTTCCACGGGCATCCGGGTTTCGGAGCTGCGCTGGTTCACCGTGGAGGCTGTCCGCCGGGGGGAGGTGGTGGTCCGCTGCAAAAGCAAGACCCGCACCATTCTCCTGCCGGGCAAGCTGCGCCGCCGTCTGCTGGCCTACGCCCGGCGGCGGGGCTATGCCGGGGGTGTCCTCTTCCGGGCCCGGACGGGCCGCCCCCTGGACCGGGGCAACATCTGGCGGCAGATGAAGCGCCTCTGCGCCGCCGCCCAGGTTCCAGACCAAAAGGTCTTTCCCCATAACCTGCGCAAGCTCTTTGCCAGAACCTTTTACGCCCGGGAGAAGGACATCGCCAAGCTGGCCGACCTGCTGGGCCACAGCAGCATCGACACCACCCGCATCTATATTATCTCCACCGGCACAGAACACCGGCGAAAGATCGAGAACCTGGGCCTGGTGGTGTAGTGCCTCTTAAATCGGGGCAGAAAAAAAGCCACATAATTTCCATTACGTTGCAAAAAAGTGGAACAGCGCCCCAGTAGATCATGGCGGGATGCAAATTTTTGCGCAACAAAGCAAACACCCCCATATACTTTTGAAAAAAACAAATGTGGGTGCTTTTCTGTTGCCCTTTTCGGAACAACTCCTGTGCAGTTTTTGGTGCAAATTGACCTGTTTCCCGCGCAATCTCTTGATTTTTTGCTTGGTTTATGCTATGATACACAAAATTCTAAAAAATAAGTATGCTCGGGTTCGGGGCGGTTTTGCTACATAATGGAAATTATGTCGTATGCCGCCTCCCGCAGCCCGGTCCCACCTGCCCCACACCCATCGGGAGGAGAGTTATGACAGATAAGGAGTTACGCCGTCTCAGCCGCCTGCAACTGTTGGAAATGCTGGTGGCCCAAGGCGAGGAAAACCAGCGCCTGAAGGGGGAGCTGGCCGCGGCCCAAGCCGCCCTGGCAGACCGCAAGCTGGTCCTGGACCAAGCCGGCTCCATTGCCGAGGCGGCCCTGCGGCTGAACGGCGTTTTTGAGGCGGCCGATGCCGCCGCCCGGCAATACCTGGAAAATGTCCGCCGCCTGGCCCAGGCCCCGGAGGAACAAGACCCATGAAACAACAGCACATGTCCCCTCAGGGGCAGGCCACCGCGCCCCCCAGTTTGGATCAACTGAAAACCGAGCTTGGCAGAGCTCGCTACCAATCCCGTTACCTACGACTTTTGCGCAGCACATTATACACCCTTTTGGTGGTAGCGGCGGCAGCAGTTCTGGTGGCGGTTTTGTTTTTGCCTGTTTTGCGGATTTACGGCTCCTCCATGACCCCCACCCTGGAGGAGGGAGACGTGGTGGTTTCCGTCAAGGGCGGCTCTTTCGAGGCCGGCGACCTGGCCTGTTTCTACTTAGGCAACAAGATTTTGGTCAAGCGCTGCGTGGCGCTGCCCGGCCAGTGGGTGGATATCGACTGGCAGGGTAACGTCACCGTCGATGGCCTGCCTCTGGAGGAGCCCTATTTAACCGAAAAGGCCCTGGGCGAGTGTGACATCACCCTGCCCTATCAGGTCCCCGACGGGCGATATTTCGTCCTGGGGGACCACCGAGCCACCTCGGTGGACTCCCGCAGCACCGCTGTGGGCTGCGTGGCCGAGGAGCAGATTGTAGGAAAAATCGTCTTTCGCCTCTGGCCCCTGAGCCGGCTGGGGGGCGTGGACTGAGTCAGGAAGAAAGGAAGATAGGAGAAGACCATGGGAAGAGAGAAACTGACCAGCCGAACTGCCGTCCGCTCCCGGGCAGGGGTTTGGAAACGGATTGTTTTTTGCTTGGCCTGCGGCGTGGTGTTCTGCACCACCTACGCGCTGATTTTGCCGGCCATCACCCTGGAGAAGACGGAGCTGAAATGCCCCTATATCGTCCATACCCACACCGAGGCCTGCTATGACCCGGCGGCGGCGGAGCCCAAGAAGCTCCTCTGCGGCCAGGCGGACTTTGTGGTGCACACCCATGGGCCGGAGTGCCGCGACGAAGCGGGGGAGCTGTGCTGCCCCCTGCCCGAGCGGAAGGTCCATGGGCACGGCCCGGAGTGCTACACCAAGCCCCTGGTCTGCGGCCAGGCGGAGGTGGCGGGCCACACCCACACGGATGCCTGCTATACCTGGATTGAGAGCCCTGAAGGAGAACAGGTGCAGGGACCCCTGACCTGCGGCGAGGAGGAGACCCCCGGCCACACCCACACCGACGACTGCTATGGCCCGGAGGAGCTCGCCTGCGGCCAGGAGGAGATCCAGCTCCACACCCATGACGACGGCTGCTATGATTGGACCGAGGGCCCCGACGGGGAGAAGGTCCGGGGCGACCTGAACTGCGACAAGCTGGAGGTGCTGGAGCACGTGCACCAGAAGGGGGAAAACGGCTGCTTCCAAACCGTGACCGTGCCCGACACCCCCACCGGCGACCCCACCGACCAGCCCACCCAGGGCGACCCGGCCAACCCCGACCAGCCCGCCGACGGTGGAACGGCCTCCGGGGAGCCTGGGGAGCCGCAGCCGACCTGCGGGAAGAAGGAGCATGTGCATGAGGAAGGTTGCTATGACCATAAAGGTAAATTGATCTGCGAATTGGAAGCGCATACCCATGACACGGAGTGTTACCTGAATCAGGAGGAACCTTCTGAGGATTTGTTGGAGAGTGGGGGAGGTAACAAAAACCCGGGAGGGTTTAGTGACAAAACATGGGAAGAGTTGCAAGAGTATAAGATTTACCTTGGCACTAAGCAGGGCGATGGAACATGGCTGCTTATGGATGGCGAGGATGAGGAAAGCTCAGAGGTTAAAGCTGTCGTTACACTGCCAGAAGGTACGCCGGAACCGAAAGGTCACTATCTTTTTATCCGTAAGATCAACCCAAACGAAGGTTTTTATCCAAAGAAAGAAGCTGTGAAGAAAGAGGCAGGCGAAATCAACGGGTACCAGTGCTACACCATTCGCTGGATAGGTGAAAAGAAGGTTGATGACGGGAAACCTGCGTTAGATATGAAACCTCTGAATTCTGGGCTGCCGGAGGGTGAAGCTGCGACGGTCGAGATCACATATCTGAAAGAGGGTGCACGGCTGCCCGGCCCGGCAGGCGGGCGCAAGCTGTTGATCTACAACAGCAATGATAACGACTCGTTGCAGGATAAAGTGGCCGACACGGTAAAGAATGTGCAGGTGGAGGGCGACTTTTATAAAAGTTTCACCTTTAGCACCATCAACGCCGGCCCCTATGTTTTCGTCAGCAAGAAGCTGGAAAAAGGGTATATCCAGGCCCTTTCCATCAGCAATATGGTAGACGGCTCCGCTCCCTTTGACAAGACCGGCGATTTAGTGAACGGCCAGGTCGGCCAGATTGACAAACCCGGTAACGACAGCGGCCCGAGCAACCACGTGGTCCGCTCCTACGATACGATCCAGTATACCCTTGCGGCCACCTTTGGCGCCCGGGAAGAAGGCGTTACGCAGGAAACCGTCAAGATGTACTTTGAGCTGACGCTGAGCAAGTCGGCCACCGCCGCCCGGTTCGACACCAGCAAGATGCTTTGGCTGGGTGAGAAATACAGCGTTGAGTACCTGAGCGAGAGCGGTAACGTGATCATGATTATGGCGCATAACGGGAAATATTACGCGCCGCAGAAAAATGAGGACGACACGGTAAAACGCGATGAAAACGGCTTTGCGCAGCCGGATATGACCCACGAACTCAAAATCAACGCATATTTGAGCGGCAGCACGGCGGGTCGAGACAGCTATAAGGTAAGCGAGGGCAGCATTGCCCGGCAGCGTCTGGTGGGATGGACAGAGCTGCAGGCCAAGGAGGGCGAGAACATTCTGAGTGGCACCCAGAGTTTTGCCGCCGCAGTGCAGGTGCGCAACGCCGACAACGGGGAGTTCTTTGCTCCCACCTTCCGTCTGTGGCTGGAAGGCAACGAGGACAACTACGGCCCGGAGACGCGGAATAGTGAAGGGTCGCTGACTCCCGCCACGCCGGAGCCCGGCAACAAGGTGGATATATTAAATGATGACAATCATAAGAAACATCAGGTCACCGTTTCCGCCGGCACCAACTTCAATGTCCGGCTGGGTAAAAACGGCGACATGAGCTACAAGAACTGGTTTGACTTCTCCACGGGCAACGTGGTGAAGGAACCCGACCGCGCAGAGCTGGAGCACCTTGCCGCGTTTGAGGAAAACCGCGGTAAATCCAACCCCGCCGAGTTCACAGAGAGCGGGGAGCCGCTGGATGCGGGAACCCAAGCAAAATACCAGAACTACCGCTACGGCCGCATCACCTGCTACGGCATCACCCTCCAGCTCTACAATGACACCGACAACAATCCAGACGCGAACCGCGCCTCCAAGGGGCTGAAGGGCTTCTCCCTGCCGGTCGGCGACATCACCTTCGACCTGAATTTCCGGTCGGCGGCGGCAAAGGGCAGTACCTCTCTGGATGATACCGGCGCGTACCCGGCCATCCTGTGGGACTACAACGAGAACGTGCCAGCCAACAGCTCCTACTCCTACAGCTATGTGGACCCGGGCCGGGGTAAACTTATCACGCCCAATAATGGCCTTGGCAACGGCGGGCGCAACCTCTACTGGGACGGAGAAACGCGCTCCCCCTACGCCAAGGGCGCGGCGCCCAGCAACTACATAGCTTACCACGATGGCTGCTACTACGGCGGCAACTGGGCGTTGGTGGATGAAAAGGGTAACAAGGCGGACATCGGCCAGGTTGCCAACCCGACGGCGGTAACGGGAACCGGCGGGGACACCACCTATCACTTTAAGGTCAGCGACTATGACTTTGACTTCGATACCCAGCATTTCCCTCTCAGGCATGCGGGCGACTCCGGCGAGGTGACTGGCTACAACACCTACGTCCGCTGCTTTTCTGCGGGCTGTGTGCAGGTACTCAGCGTCTTCCCCAGGGTGCAGAAGGAGAGCGAGGCGAAAGTCGAGCTGAACACTACGGTCAGCAACCTGCGGCTTGAAACCCGCGCCGGGCAGGTGCTGGAAGCAAAGGCGGACGATGCGAGCAAGATCGAGCATGAGGTGAACAGGGGCGACAACAGCCGGAACGACCAGATCGTCCTGTACGCCCCCGGCACCCTGACCAAGGGCAGCGCCTTCAACGGGAAGTATAAGGGCAATGTTCCGAACACGACCACGGAAGGCTTCCTGGGCACCGACTACTGGACGACTTCCTACGATTGCAGCGCTTTCGCGGGCGACGAGATCTGGATCGTCAGCTACGGCATGATGAATCCCGGCAGCGACTATCGCACCAGATCCATGAACCTGCTCCAGCTGTTCGACAGCAGGGCGCTGCGTATCCGGGAGAAACCCAACCTCCGTCCGGAATATGACCCGGATTTTGGAGATGAAGCAGGAACTGCAAGCTACCTCTACGCCGCGGACCCGGATTATCCGGAGGGCTACGATACCACCCACCAGGATGAAAGCGGGAAGTATGACGTGCTGAAGTACATGAACGGCGTCCGCGAGGAGGATCTGGCCTACTCCACCGAGATTCCGGACGAAGAAGGCTACATCACGGTGACGGTGGATGGGAAAAGTGAGCGCATGAAGTGCGTCGGCGTGCTGATGGAGCTGCGCGGCTGCAACCTGCTGGGCGGCAAATACCAGTACCTGCGCATCCCGGTCAAGGTCAACGGGGACGACCCGGAGCTGGTGGGCAAGACCGTGGCCACCGTCAACACCTTCCGCGCCTGGTCGTATAATCTGGAAAAGAATGGAGAGAAAGTTACGTGGAAGAACGGCGTGTGGACAAACGGCGAAAACAAGCTGGACGGCTACAGCAAACCGGGTAACGAGACGAATGCCGAATTCTACAGCGGCCGGGCGGAGAACTCGACAAACGGCTCCCCTCTCGAGTATGTCAAGACCGAGTACAAGGACGGCGAGAAGGTAAATGGGACCCACACCGGCACCCTGTCGGGCAACAGCCTGCTGATTCTGAGCTACAAAGCCCATGTCGGCATTACGGTGGATAAAAAGAATACCACTGGGAGCATCACTTACGACCAAAGCAAGGGGCAGAACGTGGTGGACTACCGGCTGCGCAATATTAAAACCGAGGTTTCCGACGCGACCCACCAGAAGGAAATGCCGCCCACCACACTGACGGTCAAGGCCGTTCTGGACGAGAAGAATACCACTGGCAAGCAGCGCATCTCGGTCGCCGCCGGCACCTACCGCATGAAGGGATATCAGACAGAAAACGCCACAGGCGAGCCGGAGGATATCCTGATCAGCTCCGATCAGGAGCACCCTACTACGCTGTGGTATAAGGATGCGAATCAGAAAAGCCATAAGATCACGGTCTATGCGCAGCGGGCGGCGAACGATCGGTCGGTCACGTTCACCATCCAGAACGCCCCGGTCGGCGTTGCCCTGCCGGACATCACCTTCCAGGCAAACTTCTCGGCGGTCACCGCCTTGAAGGAGAACGACACCATCCAGGCTAGCGCCTACATCAGCGGCGCGGGCGACCAGCGCGCCTACGACGTAGCCAAGGGCAATGAGGCCAACATCACCGTGGGCGTCGTGCTGGGCAGCGGCACCAATCTGACCAAGGCCGTGGATAAGCGGTACATTGAGTTGAACGGCGAGTTTGCGTATGATGTCGTCTATACCAACAGCGGCACCCAAACAATTGAACAGATGTTCTTCTACGATTTGCTCCCGAGTAATGGGGACATCCGCGCCTCTCGGTTCGCCGGGAAGGCTACACTGGGTGAGGTTAAGGTAACAGTCACCCAGGATGAAGCGGGCGACGCCCCATTAACAGCCGACGTGTATTACAGCACCACCGAGTATGGAACGCTTTATGATATGGTCAAGACATTCGGCGGGACGTGGGTAGACGGAAAGCCTCGAGGAATGAATACACAGGCTATACAGACGATGCTTTCAAATAACTTCAGGAAACTGGGAACCGTGAGCAGTACAGGGTTCCAGCTTGACAAAGCGTATAAAAATCTGTCCCCCGAGGAAAAGAACAAAATTACCGGCCTGTATGTGGTGGCGAACAACCTTTCCAAGATGCAGACGATCACCTTGGAATTTTCTGTGAAGCCCAATGGGAGCGAAGTCGGAAACCTCTACTGCAACATCGCCAACAGCTGGATTGCGAACAGCGGCACCCTGCCCCTGACCTCCAACCGAGTTGAAACCCAAACCATCGGCCGGACCATTTCCGGCGTGGTCTGGGCTGACCTGGATGGCGACGGTGTGCGGAAGACAAACGAAAAGGCAATTCCGAATGTCGAGTGCGCGCTGTTTAAGAAGGATGATAGCGGCAAGTATGTGCTGCAAACGCAAGATATTCAGGGGAATCCCATTGGAAAGCCCAGCGGAAGCGAAACCACGGGCACAGAAGGCACAGGCACAGGTATTGTGACCACCGACGAGAATGGCGCCTACGCTTTCCACAGGCTCCCTGCGGGTGACTATGTGGTTGCCTTCAAGGGCGATGCGCTGCAGCCCTACAGCGACGCCACCCAGTATCAGGTGCATAAGATGAATGACCCAAACACCAACGACGGCAAAAAGAACACCAGCACGTTCAATGGGATTGGCAGTGAGTATCGTTACTGCATTCACTATTGCGAGAATAGCAGCGATATCAAGCTGCACACCCTTAAGGAAATCCAAAGCGGCACAGTCCCCCTAACGAACGCGACGGAGACCGTTTCCAACCAGGACTTGGGCCTTGTGTATGGCTATGAACTGCCGGAGACCGGCGGGGAGGGCCTGCTGGGCTATGTGCTGGGCGGCGGACTTCTGGCGGTGGGGGCCCTGGTGGGCCTGCTCCTCCGCCGCGGAAGGGGGGCGGCATAACCCCACATGTCCCCTCACCCAACCAAAAAACAAACAGAAAGGAAAGAGACCATGAAAAAATACAAAACCCTAACCAGCCTCCTCCTCGCCCTCACCCTCGCCCTCACCTTAGCCCTCCCAGCGTTGGCAGCGGAGGACACTGATACGGGCTCCATTACGGTGAAAAATCCTTTGGCAGGTACCACGTACGATGCTTATCAGATCTTTGATGTGACCTATGTGCCGGGTGGTGGTACGGGAGCTCAGGCTGGAAGCTACAAGTATAGCATTGAAGGTGACTCTCCGTGGTTTGCTGTAGTCACGAAAACGAATGACGAAGGTAAGACTATATCAGCGGTTGCTGGCTTGAAGATTGAAGAAGACGGTGGAAAATATAATGTTACAGTTGATAAAAATGCTACTATTGCATTCAGCGCTGCTAACTTTGCCGCACAATTGAAGGAAGAATTAGCTAAAAATACGGCTGCATATCAAGATACACACTATGAGTTTAAAAACAATAACGGAACGCTAACCGCCACTGGTCTGCCCCTGGGATACTACCTGGTGACCAGCGGCACAGGCGCACTGTGCAACCTGACTACCACCACTCCAACCGCAGAGATCAACGAGAAAAACGATGTCCCCTTTGAAAAAACAGCCGACGCGGTAGACGTTGAAGTTGGTCAGGATGTACACTTTACCCTTAAGGGTAAAGTGCCCGCAACCACTGGATTCAAAGAGTATACATATAAAATGACCGATAAAATGTCTGACGGCCTGACATTTAATCAGGATGTTACGGTTAAAATTGGTGGTGTGGATTATACGAAGGATGAAAATGTAAAAATCGCCTATGACAATCTTTCTGGCGACATAGCATTTCGGGTGACCATTAATGTCATGGCCCTGCAAGAAAAAGTCGGTGAGGATATTGAGGTTTCCTATAGTGCCAAGGTAAATGAAAAAGCGGTCACTGTAATCAGCGAGAATACTGCTACCTTGGAGTATACTAATAACCCCGATGGGTCTACAAATAAGGTGACATCTGAAAAACAGGTATATAGCTACAAAATTCAAATTTTGAAGCACGAAAGCGGCAATGAAAACAAGGTTCTGGAGGGAGCTCAGTTCCGACTGAGAAACGTTGATGATAATTATTATAAAGAAGTTAAAGGCACGACGGGAAGTGGGGCAATTACTGACATTGAATGGGTTGAAAATGCGGACCAGGCTACCACAGTGAAAACAGATGAAAATGGCCAGGCAGCGTTCAAGGGCCTGAAAGAGGGCACCTATGAGTTGGTCGAGGTAGAAGCACCTGACGGTTATAACAAGCTGAGCGGCCCGGTCACGATTGAAGTGAAAGGTGGCGATGAGGCTTTGGCGTTGACAGACAAAGATGACATCACCGCAGCCCTCACCGTCACCGCCAAGGTAGCCAACAACAATGGCTCCGTCATCCCCTCCACCGGCGGCATCGGCACCACCATCTTCTACGTGGTGGGCGCAGTGCTGGTGGTGGGCGCCGGCGTCCTGCTGGTGACCAAAAAGCGGATGGAGGGCTGAGCCCAGCCCCCACGGCTGCCACCCTAAGTGAAAACCCTGTTCGGCCCGCCGGGCCGGGGCAAGGTCCCCGGCCCCGGTGGGCTGCCCGGCACAGCGGTAAGGAGAGCGCTCCATGAAACAAGGCAAACGAGCCACCAGGCTCCTCATACTGGTCTTTCTTGTAGGGCTGTCCCTGCTGCTGTACCCCTCCGTCAGCGACTACTGGAATTCCTTCCACCAGTCCCAGGCCATTACCCAGTACGCCCAGGGGGTGGCAAAGCTGGACGACGGCACCTATGAACGCCTTTGGACCCAGGCCCAACGCTATAACCAGGCCCTGACCACCAAGGCCGACCGATACGCCCTCTCCCCCCAGGAGGAGGCGGACTACAACACCCAGTTGGACGTGACCGGCGACGGGGTGATGGGCTATGTGGAGATCCCGGCCATCCGCTGCTCCCTGCCCATCTGCCACGGCACCGACGAGGCCGTGCTCCAGCGGGCCGTGGGGCACATTGCCGGCTCCTCCCTGCCCGTGGGCGGGGCGGGCAGCCACTGCGTCCTCTCGGGCCACCGGGGGCTGCCCAGCGCCAAGCTCTTCTCCAACCTGGACCAGATGGTGGAGGGGGACACCTTTTTCCTGCGGGTGCTGGACGAGACCCTGGCCTATGAGGTGGACCAGATCTTAATCGTGGACCCCCAGGACCTGAGCGCCCTGGCCCTGGTCCCCGGCCAGGACTACTGCACCCTGGTCACCTGCACCCCCTACGGGGTGAACACCCACCGGCTGCTGGTGCGGGGACACCGCGTGGCGGCGGTGGGAGACAACGGACCCAGAATCACCGCCGACGCGGCGCAGATCGAGCCGGTGATGGTGGCCCCCTTGGTGGCGGCCCCCATGCTGCTGCTCCTGCTGGGGTGGGTGGTGGTCACCACAAACCGCAAGAAAAAATTTGGGAAAGGCGGGAACCATTGGAATGAAACCGACACGTAACTTCCGGGCCCCACGGGCAGTCTTGGTGTGCCTGCTTCTGTACGCCCTCTGCCTGTCCCAGGGGGCCATGGCGGCGGAGTTTGGCACCGCGCAAACAGGAAGCCTCACCATCCAAAACAACACCGACAGCGGCAGCCCCCTGGCCGGGGCGGCCTTTCGGATCTATCGAGTGGCGGACTATCAAAAGAACACAGCCAACTTTACCCTGACCGAGACCTTTCGGAAGTATGCCGGCAAGGTCACCGGCCTGGACCGGCTGAACAACCTGGACAGCGCGGGCTGGCAGACCCTGGCCAGCACCCTGGCGGCCCAAGTGGCGGCGGACCAGGTGAAGACAGACCACAGGGGAACCACCGACAGCAAAGGAACGCTGACCCTCTCCGACCTGCCAACGGGCCTCTACCTGGTGGCGGGCGATCCCCTGAAGGTGGGGAATGACACCTACACCCCCGCCCCCATGCTGGTCTCCGTGCCCGTGCGGGACGAGGAGGCGTGGGAGTACCAGGTGACGGTGAACCCCAAGCAGGAAAAGACCCACCACGACCCCGGAGGCAACTCCGGCACCACCAAGCGAAAGGTGGTCAAGGTCTGGCAGGACGACGGGGACAAGGGGGGCAAACGCCCAGCGGAAATCGTGGTGGCCCTGCTGAAAAACGGGCAGGTCCACGCCACCGTGACCCTGAACGCCGGCAACGGCTGGACCCACACCTGGACGGGCCTCAGCGACCGCCACCAGTGGCAGGTGGTGGAGCAGTCTGTGCCGGAGGGGTACACCGTTTCCGTGACCCAGTCGGGGCAGACCTTTTTGGTGACCAACACCGATCCGGGGACCCCGGTCGATCCGGATGATCCGGATGATCCTCCGCCCGGCCCCGACGACCCGGATGATCCAGATGACCCGGATAATCCATCGCCTGGCCCCGACGACCCGGACAATCCCACCGACAAACCTGATAAACCCAACAAACCCAACAAGCCAAGCAAACCTAGCAAGCCCACCCTGCCCCAGACGGGGCAACTGAACTGGCCCATCCCGCTGCTGGCGGCGGCGGGGCTGGGGCTCTTCGCCGGGGGCTGGTACCTGTGGTTCGGAAAGAAGGACGACCATGAGGCGTAACGCGGGCGGAGTCTTGATGGCCCTGGGTCTGTTGCTGGTGGCGGTGGCTCTGGGCCTGCTCCTGTGGAACCTGTGGGAGGCCCACCAGGCCCAGGCCTCGGTGGAGGAGCTGCTGCCTCAGGTGCTGGAGGAAATCCAGAAAGGGGAGCCGGTGGACCAGGGGGACGACCCGGCGGTGCCGGACCCGGTGAAGGAGATCGGCGGCCAGCGGGTGCTGGGGTGCCTTTCCGTGCCCAGGCTGGGGCTGACCCTGCCCGTGCTGGCCCAGTGGAACGACAGCCTGCTGCGGATGGCTCCCTGCCGCTATGCCGGGGGCCTGAACACCGGGGACCTGGTGATCGCGGGCCACAACTACCGGCGGCATTTCGCCTCCCTGTCCAAGCTCGTGCCAGAGGACCAGGTGGAGTTCACCGACCTGGATGGGGTCTCCCACTGGTATCAGGTGGAGGCCATAGACGTGCTGGAGGCCACTGCCGTGGAGGAAATGGTGGCAGGGGACTACCCCCTGACCCTCTTCACCTGCACCTATGGGGGCAAGAACCGCCTGACGGTGCGCTGCGGGTGGTTGGAAAGCTAAACAAGACAGGAAAACAAGAAGAGACGGGAGGAAGCTCCCGTCTCTTTTGGTGTGGAACAGAACCGCCCCGCCGGGTGTGAACCGGTCCAGGACCACCAGGTCGGCCAGGGGCCGGAGCACCAGCCGGACGAGGACCGAGGCGAAGGGAAGGGTGCCTCCCGTGAGAACCCGTCCGCCGCTGGGCTTGTCTACCCCACCGATGATGTGGAGCAGGGTGAATTCCCCGGTGACAATTTTGTCACAATGGAGGGCTTCTTTGCCTTGAGACAGAAAAAAGCCAGGGCCTCGGAAAAACGAGGCCCTGGCTTGCGCGCGTGGCGAAAGACCGAAGTCAGCCGCCGGGGAAAGAAAGGTCATACGAAAACTCGTTAAAAAACTTTCGTTTTTTATCGCGCGAAGCGCGTCGGGTTTTGTATGAGACGGGGCGGTGCGAAGCACCGCCAGCACGCGTAGCGTGCGTGTTTCAAATGAAAGAATTTCATTTGAAATTAGTATCAGTGTTCATACCAGCCGGGTGCGCCGGGGGTGAGGTTGATGTTGACCTGCTTGATCTCCTGGTATTCCTCCAGACCATGGACGCCCAGCTCGCGGCCGATGCCGGACATCTTATAGCCTCCCCAGGGAGCTTCGTTGAAGGTGGGGTTAAAGGCGTTGACCCAGGTGATGCCGGCGCGGACTTCCTTGACCACATGGATCGCCGTCTCCAACTGATGGGTGAAGACGCCGCCAGCCAGACCGTAATCGGTGTCGTTGGCCAGGGCAATGGCCTCCTCCACGGTTTTGAAGGTCTGGATGGTGACCACCGGCCCAAAAATCTCTTCCCGGACGATGGTCATATCGGGGGTGCAGTTGTCAAAAATGGTGGGGCGCATGAAGTAGCCCTTGGCGCACTCGCCCTCGGTGTACCGCTCGCCGCCGCAGACCAGGGTGGCGCCCTCTTCGATGCCTTTCTTCACATAACCCAGCACGTCGTTGAGCTGGCCTTCGCTGACCATGGGGCCCATATCGGGGTTATCCAAAGGGTTGCCAATGGTCATGGCGTTGGCACGCTCCGCGAACCGTTTCACGAAGGCGTCGTGAATGCTTTCCTCGATGATGATACGGGAACCGGCGCAGCAAACTTCGCCCTGGTTGAAGAAGATGCCGATCATAGCCCATTCCACAGCGGCTTCCAGATCCACATCTGCGAAGATGATATTGGGGGACTTGCCGCCCAGCTCCAGGCCGATCTTCTTGACGTTGTTGGCCGCGCAGCGCATAATGCTCTGGCCCACAGCGGTAGAACCGGTGAGGGTGACCATGCCGATGTCCTTGTGGGAAGCCAGCGCCTCGCCCACGGAACCGCCCGGCCCCAGAATCAGGTTGGCGGCGCCTGCGGGGACACCGGCCTCCTCCAGAATCTCAAACATCTTCACATTGGACATCACGGCGTTGGAAGCGGGCTTGAAGATGATGCTGTTGCCAGCGGCCAAAGCGGGGGCAATCTTCCAGGAGCCCATGACGAAGGGGAAGTTCCAGGCGCTAATGAGAGCGACGACCCCCACAGGCTCATGGATGGTGAAGGAATGCATCTTGCCAAAGCCCTCGTTCACATCATATACGCCGCCGTAAGGGGCCTTGATGATGCCGGCATAGTAACGGTAGCAGTGCAGGGCGTCATCCACGTCGCCTTCTGCCTCCCGCAGGGGCTTGCCCATGTCCATGGACTCGATGCGAGCCAGCTCATCCCGATACTTGTCGATGAGATCGGCAATTTTCAGCAGGATATCGCCTCTGGTCTGGCTGTCCATATCACGCCAGTCACGGGTCTCATAGAAGGACTTCTTGGCGGCGGCAACGGCACGCTCCACGTCGTCCTGATTAGACTGCACGATCTCAGCCAGGATTTCACCGTTTGCGGGGTTGTAAGTAGGGTTGGTTTTCCCGGTGACGCTCTCTACCCACTCGCCATTGATATAATTTTTGCAAATCTTCATAGAAAAATCTCCTATCCATCACAGTGCGAAAAAGAATTCTACCCAGAGAGCCTGCGCCCTCCAGATGGGATTAATGTACATGATTTTATCAAAGAACAGCTTAGAGACCGAAAACTTCCTTCGCCTTGGCGGCAGCCTTGTCGGAGGCGTCCAGAATCTTGGCAATCTCGTCGGGGGTCAGGGATGCGGGGGGCTCGAAGCGGATGGTCTTGGAGTTGTTCAGGGTGCCGGAGATGATCACGTGCTGGTTGTACATCTCCTTGGAGAACTCATAACCGTAGTCGTCAGAGAAGAACTCCACAGCCATCATGAGGCCGACGCCCCGGACTTCCTTAATGACGGTGGGATACTTTGCCTGAATGGCCTCCAGGCCGGCCTTGATTTTGGCGCCCTTCTCACGGGCCTGGCCGGGGATGTCGTTCTTGAGCTGGAAGTCCAGCGCGGCGATGGCGGCGGCGCAGCAGACAGGGTTGCCGCCGAAGGTGGTGGAGCCCAGCAGATAGGGGTTCTCAATCAATTCTTCGCTCCACATGGAAGGACGGCAAATGAGGCCGGTGATGGGCATCACACCGCCGCCGAAAGCCTTACCAAAGGTCATGATGTCGGGGACGATTTCCTCCGCATCGCAGCGCCACAGGGTGCCGGTACGGCCCATGCCGGTCTGGATTTCGTCAATGATGAGGACAACATCCAGCTCGTCGCAGATGGCACGGACTTCCTTCAAATAGCCTTCGGGAGGAATGATCACGCCGGCTTCGCCCTGGATGGGCTCCAGAACCACGGCGGCGATGGATTCGCCGACTTCCCGCAGGTTCTCAATGGCGGTACGGATGGCGGCGGCGTTGCCGTATTCCACGTGCTGCACCTGCTGGAGCAGAGGCAGGTAGGGCTGACGATAGATTCCCTTGGCGGTCAGGGACAGGGAGCCGCCGGTCTTGCCGTGGAAGGCGTGGGTGGTGGAGATAAACCACTTGCCCTTGCTCTTGAAACGAGCCAACTTCATGGCGATTTCCACGGCTTCGGTGCCGCAGTTGGTGAAGAAGCACTGCTGCAGATCACCGGGGGTGCAGTCTGCCATTGCCTTGGCCAGATAGCCGCGCAGGGGGTCGATGAGTTCCTGGGAGTGCAGGCCCTGACGGCTCAGCTGTGCTTTCACTGTGTCAATGATGAGGTCCTCACTGTGGCCGGCCACATAGATGCCGAAACCACCCATGGCGTCCAGGAACTTCTCGTTGTCATACAGGCCGCGGAAGTAGGAGCCGCCGTCTTCCCATTCCAGAACGGCGCTGCCCTCAGTTTCGGAGGAGACGCACTTTCTGTAATTGATCCAGCCGGGGCTGACGCAGGTGTTGAAGTGCTCCACGGTCTCCTTGACCATCTGGGCCTTTTCTTCCGGGGGAATCTCGTCTGCTCTCATGTGGATGAGCTTAATCACACGGTCTAAATCCTTTACGACCTGCTCTCTGTTTTTCTCATAGTTATACATAGATGATCCTCCTTATTCATTCAGCGCTTACAAAACCATATTCAGGTGGAGAAACCCGCCTGCATTCCACCCTTTCCAGGGATAGATCCCTGCTGTTTGGCGGGTCGGGTCATGTGAGGAAGAGGGGTTTGGCGATGGTTGGTCATTGTGGCGGTGTCCTTCTCGATTTGAATCCCATTATTATGCGACAGGAGCAGGAAAGATGAATATTCTGTCCAACTTTATTATACGGGATTCTTTAGTTTCTTAAAATTCTTTTCTTTATCTACTTTATACTTGTTTTTATGGAACTTATACTTAGAAAGGCGTATCTCTACGTGTTTTGAAGTATATTATTTCGTTCCGGTTTCTATTATACTGAAAAAAAAGAAGACAATCAGAAAGGTGGGATTTGCGCATGGTGAAGAAGAATGTATTTTTTATCTTTAACAACGTGATCTGCGAGCTGTACCGGTGCCGGACGTACCGGGAGCTCGAGCAGTATTTTCTGCCGGTGCTGAAGATGCTCATCCCCTTCCGCTACGCCAGCATCATGCGCCAGGAGGAGAAGGCCCCAAAAATCCGTCTGGTGGACCCCCTGTGTGTCCCCAAGGAGTTTGTGGAAGCGGAGCAGAACTACATGCGTTTTGCCGACGACGACTACACCGGCTGGCTCAACTGCTGCCGGGAGTCCACTCTGTTCCGGGAAAGTGACCTGATGGGGGAGCAGCAGCGCCTGCGCTCCACCATTTATCAAAAATGCTACCAGAAATTTGACGTGTACGACTCTCTACAGTATGGCATCGTCTTTCACGGCAAGCCTCTGGGGGCCCTGAGCATTTTCCGCTGCCGGGAGGATGGGCCCTTTACCGATGAGGAGCTCTTTCTCCTCAGCTCTGTGGGGATTCACCTGAACCAGCACATGGATTTGCTGTTGAGCCGGATGGACCGGGCTCGGGATACCTACAGCTATGATTTTCCCGCCATTGCGGCCCGATATGGTCTCACTGCCCGGGAGACCCAACTGCTGGAGCTGCTGACCCGGTTCCGGGAAAACCGGGAGATCGCCACGGCCCTTCAGGTGCGGGAGTCCACCCTGCAGAAGCATTTTCAGAATATCTTCCGCAAGTTTGGGGTGACCTCTCGCTGGGAGATCATGCGCCTGCTGTCGGAGGGGGATCACCGGGAATAAAAGTCGAAATGCCAAAGAAGAAAGAGAAAGGAGAATGATGTAGTAAAAAATCATATAAAAATACTATGTTTATGAGAAAGAGAGAGACCCACCGTACCATGCCGCAGCGTATAAGAACGGAAAACGCCGGCAGGTGGATGGGCTCATGAGCTGGTTTCAGAGAGGGGGAAATTACAGTATGGATGCAACCTATGGAATCATTAGCATTGTTCCTGTCATCTTTTTGATTGTGATGGCGCTGATCACCAAACGGACCCTGGAATCCCTGATGGCGGCCACCCTGCTGGCGCTGATCATCGGGTATCGGGGCGAGTGGTTCATAGGCTTTATCCAGCAGATGCAAGATGTTGCTGCGGAAAACATCTGGGTCCTGCTGGTGGTGGGGCTGCTGGGGGGCCTGGTGGGGGTTTTGGAGCAATCCAAAGCGGCCATGGGTTTTACTGGCCTGTTGGGTAGGTTTGCCACCACCCGGAAAAAGTCCCTGCTGGCGGAGTGGGCCCTCAGCGTGGTGCTCTTTGTGGACGACTACTTAAATATTCTGACCACAGCCTCCATCACCAAACGGCTGAACGACTCCCATAAGGTCCACCGGACCTTGACGGCTTACATCGTCGGGTCCACTTCCGCCCCTGTGGTGGTGTTGATCCCCCTGTCCTCCTGGTCCATTTACTATGCCAGCCTCATCGACAGCACCGGCATTGTGCCCGAGGGGGGCAGCGCGGTGGGGACCTATCTCCAGTCGGTGCCCTTTATGTTTTATCCCATGTTTTGCCTGCTGGTGTTGCTGCTGGTCATTGCCGGGGTGATTCCCCTCTTTGGCCCCCTCCGCAAGTATCAGAAGCAGGCGGAGGAGAATGGCAGCCTTTATCCTCCAGGCCAGGAGCCTGAGGAGGAGATCGAAGAAGTGCTGGACCCCAACGCCAAGCCCGGCCGAGTCATTGACTTTGTGCTGCCCATTGTGGTGCTGCTGGCGGCCACCATCTACTTTGACATTGACGTGCTGACCGGTGTGACCGTGGCTCTGGCTTTCACCTGCGTGATGTACCTGATCCGAAAGCTGATGGGCGTGGCGGAATATGTGGACGCCGTTTGGGAGGGCTTCTCTACCATGGTGTCGGTGCTGGCGCTGCTGGTGATCGCCTTTATGTTCAAGGCGGCCTGTGAAAACCTGGGAATGTCGGCTTACATCATCGGTAAGGTGGCCCCCTTTATGGCGGGACAGTTCCTGCCCGTTGTAATCTTCCTGGTGTCCACCCTGATGACCTTTGCCCTGGCCAACGCCTGGGGCGTCTCGGCCATTATGGTGCCCCTGGTGGTCCCCTTGGCCCAGGCCATGGACGCCAATCTGGTGGTGGCCATCGCGGCCATCTTCTCCGGCTCGGTCTTTGGCACCCAGCTCTGCTTCTACTCGGATAATTCCATCCTCATCGGAAAGGCCACGGGCATCCTGCCTCTGGAGCACGTGAAAACCCAAATGCCCTTTGCCTTGTGCGCCGGGGTGCTGACTTGTGCTGCGTACCTGATCTATGGCATGGTGTTTCTGGGCTGAGGGGCGGTGTCCAAAAAGATGTGGTATATTTTGTACAATTTGCCAGGTTGAAAAGTGTGGAAAACTGTGCTATATTATAGACACAGAAAGGATGAGTCCAATGTACAGATAAGAAAAGCTGTCAACTGATAAGAGACTGATTCAAAACAAAAGAAAGAGAGGTTAAATTGATGTTAGATATCAAGAATAACCAGTAACCCTTGACCAGGTGAGAAGACAGATCGCCAGGTCAAGGGTTACTTTTTTTATCCATCTGGCCGTCGTCCGGCGGGAAAAAGGGAATTTTGCTGGATATGCCCTCGGTTCACCGGGAATTTTTGATTGTCTGCCCTATTGGCATCGCCTTCATTATCCGCTATCATTAGAAGGCGGAATATTTACCGGAACCATCACCGGCAGCCCAGGGGGAATCCAGCGGGGCGCGGTGTAGAAATAGGAGGCTTTTATCGATGCTGACCATTCAAAATCTCGGGCTGCAGTTTGCCGGGCGGCCCTTGTTTTCCGACGTCAACCTGCAGTTTACCCGGGGCAACTGCTATGGCGTCATCGGCGCCAACGGCGCGGGCAAATCGACCTTTTTGAAAATCCTTTCCGGCGTGTTAGAGCCCACCAAGGGAGAGGTGGTCCTCCAGCCTGATGTGCGCATGTCGGTGCTCAAACAGGACCAGAACGCCTTTGATGACCATGCCGTGCTGGAGACCGTGATTATGGGCAACCTCCATCTGTACCAGATCGGCCAGGAGCGGGACCAGCTCTACGCCAAGGAGGAGATGACCGAGGCCGACGGCATCCGGGCCTGTGAGCTGGAGGCGGAGTTTGCCGACCTGGGAGGCTGGGAGGCCGAGAGTGAGGCGGCCCAGCTCCTTCAGGGCCTGGGCATTCCCAAGGAGTTCCATGAGACCCAGATGGCCGCCATGGACCCCCGGATGAAGGTGAAGGTCCTGCTGGCCCAGGCTCTGTTTGGAAACCCCGACCTGCTGCTGCTGGACGAGCCCACCAACAATCTGGACATCAACGCCGTGAGCTGGCTGGAGGACTTCCTGATGGACTTCCCCGGCACCGTCATCGTGGTCAGCCATGACCGCCACTTCCTGAATACTGTCTGCACTCATATCGTGGATATCGACTATTCTAAGATTAAAATGTATGTGGGCAACTATGACTTCTGGTATGAGTCCAGCCAACTGGTCCAGCAGCTCATTAAGAACCAGAACAAGCGCAACGAGGAAAAGATCAAGGAGCTCCAGGAGTTCATCGCCCGGTTCTCCGCCAACAAGTCCAAAAGCCGTCAGGCCACTGCCCGGCGGAAGCTGCTGGACAAGCTCACCGTGGAGGAGATGCCCGCCTCCTCCCGCCGCTATCCCTGGGTGTTCTTCTCCCCGGACCGGGAGGTGGGGAAGGAGATCCTGTCGGTTTCCGGGCTCTCCAAGACCATCGACGGGGTGAAGGTGCTGGACAGGGTGTCCTTTGTGGTGAACAAGGGGGATAAGATCGCCTTTGTGGGCGAGAATGAGAACGCCCACACCGCCCTATTTAAGATTCTGGCCGGGGAGCTGGAGCCCGACGAGGGCACCGTGGACTGGGGGCAGACCGCCACCTTCTCCTACTTCCCCAAGGACAACTCCCCCTACTTCCAGGACAACGACGACAACCTGCTGCTGTGGCTTCAGCAGTTCGCCCCCGGCATGCACGAGCAGGACCTGAGGAGCTTTTTGGGCCGGATGCTCTTCTCGGGGGACGAGGTGTATAAGCCTGCCAAGGTCCTCTCCGGCGGGGAAAAGGTCCGCTGCATGCTCTCTCGGATGATGCTCTCGGGGGCCAACGTCCTGCTGCTGGACCAGCCCACCAACCACCTGGACCTGGAGTCCATCACCGCCCTGAACAAGGGACTGGAAAACGTGAAGTGCAACGTGCTGGTGGCCTCCCACGACCACCAGCTGGTCCAGACCGTGTGCAACCGAATTTTTGACTTTACTGCTGACGGTAAGCTGGTAGACCGCAGCATGACCTATGACGAATACCTGGAGCAGTTGAATCCCCAGTAACCGGAAAGGGCCGGGACAAAAGACACTGGAGGGCGGCACAAGAAGCCCCAAGAGAACCCAACAAGGCCCCGGAGAATGTCTCCGGGGCCTTGTTTTTGTCTGCAAAGGCAGGAATTCACTGGGAAAAGACAGCGGGCTCAAGCCCCGAAAATTTCTTGAAAGAGTTCCCCGGCGCACTGGTCCAGCCGCTGGCAAAAGTCCTGGTACTGGGCGATGACAGTCCGGGCGGCAGGGGTCAGGGTGCTGCCGCCGCCCTGTTCCCCGCCGATTTTCTTATCCGTCAGAGGGAAGCCCAGGCCTTTTTCCGCGGCTTTGATCATGCCCAGGGCCTTGTTGTAGGAGAGGTTCATGGCGTCTGCCGCCTTTTTGAGGGAGCCAAGTTCGCTGACGTTCAGCAGAAGCTGCATGGGGCCCAGGCCGAAAAACTTTTTCCCCTGGTCGTCACACAGGTAGAGCTTCCAATCATAGGTCATGGGACGTCTCCTTTCTGGGTTCTCCGGGGGGGATGGTAGCCCATCAGATAGGCGCCGTCCATGTGGTAGACCTTCACCTGGCCAAAGGCTCGGTCCATGGCGGCCTGGACCTGGGCGGTGGTGGCGGTGGCCCGGTGAATTTGGCCGCTGATGGCGCCGTCCCGGATAAAGTAGATTTTGTCACAATAGCTCAGGGCCAGTTGCTGGTCGTGGAGGATCAGCAGAGCTCCCCGTTCCCCGCTGTGCACCAGGGAAGAGAGGGTGGACATCATGTGCCGGCGGTTGTTGATATCCAGGGCGCTGTCCGGCTCGTCAAAGAGCAGGAGGGGGGCCTTTTGGAGGATGCACCGGGCGATCATCACCATCTGTTTCTGGCCCTCGCTGAGCTTGGTGAAGTTTCGGTGGGCCAGCGCCTGGATACCCAGAGCCCCCAGGGCATCCAAGGCCTGGGCCCGATGGGTCCGGGATGGGGACTGGAAAAGGCCCAGTTGGGGGTGGACACCCATCAGGACGATGTCGATTACGTCGGTGTCGAAAGAAACCCCAAACCGCTGGGGGAGATAGGCGGCCATCCGGGCTCGCTCCTTGGGGCCCAGGGACTGGGTGGAGTGGCCAGACAGGGTGAGTGTTCCGGCATCCGGCTGCGCAAAGCCGGCGATGAGCCGGAGCAGGGTGGACTTGCCGCTGCCGTTTGGCCCCATCAGGGCGCACAGCTCCCCCGGCTTTACGGTGAGGGAGAGGCCGTTCAAAACGGGATTCCTCCCATAGGAGAACTTCAGATCGCGGATATTTAATAGAATAGCGAAGACCTCCTTTTCAGCATGAGGACCATGAGGAAGGGTGCACCGATGAGGGACGTCAGGATGCTCAGGGGGATCTCGCTGCTGGCGACGCTCCGGGCCACACAGTCGGCCACCATGAGCAGTAAGGCCCCCAACAGGCTGGCGATCACCGCCGTCTGGGTACCTCCCCGCCGGGTGAGTAGCCGGGCAATGTGGGGGGCGATGAGGCCGATGAAGGAGATCAGGCCCGTCACCGAGACCACCGAGGCCACCATTACCGTGGCGGCCAGGATCACCACGGTGCGCACCAAGTTGACCCGCACCCCCAGGGCCCGGGCCTCTTCATCGGACAGCCCCAAAAGGTGAATGGGATACCGCAGCAAAAAGAGCACAACCAACCCCAGGAAAAAACCGGGGAGGACGGTGGTCAGCTTGGCGGCCGTCATGGAGGACAGGCTGCCCATGGCCCAAAACTCCAGGGGAGCCAACTGGCTTTCGGGGTCGGCAAAGAGTTTCAGGGCCATGACAATGGACTCCCCCAAGGACCCGATGACGATGCCCGCCAGCACCACCGAGGCCAGGGACCGGCGGCGGGAGATCCCCGCCAGGGACACAGCCAGCAGCACGGCCACCATCCCCCCCAGAAAGGCGAAGACGGGGACCAGGAAGGCGCTGCCCGAGGCCAGCACAATGGCCACCGCCACCCCGGCGTTGGCGCCGCTGGCCACGCCGATGAGATCCGGGGAGGCCAGGATGTTCTTAAACATGGCCTGATACACATAGCCGGACAGGCTCAGGCCGACCCCCGCCAGCAGGGCCATGAGGGTGCGGGGCAGGCGCAGGGTCCAGAAGACTCCCCGGGCAGTTTCTGACACGGGAGCACCCTGCAGAATGGCCCAAATTTCCTCCAGCTGGATGGGATAGCGCCCGATGCAAAGGGAGATGGGGGTTCCCACCAGCAGGAGGACCACCAGAAGCCCGATGAGAAGCTGGGTTCGCCGTTGGGTGGTAATCATTGAGTCAGGGAAGCCTTGTCCGGCGTGAAACCGTAGAAAGTCTGGTAGAAGTCTGCCGCGGCATCCTGCATGGCAGAGAAGGCATACAGATCAGGGTGGAGCAGGCTGGCCATCCACAGAGTGCCCAGGATGCCAGAGGGCACGGGGGAGTCCCAGGCCTCAAAAGCAGAGGGCATAGCGTAGACACGGCCTTCCTGCACGGCGGACAGGCTGGCTAGCTGGGGGGTGTTCACCACGTCCTCTGCGGTGTAAACGGCCTCGGGGACAATGACGATGTAGTCGGGGTCCCAGGCGATAAGCTGCTCATAGGAGATGGTGGCCCAGTAATTGTCCTGCACCTCGGCGGCCACATTCTGGCCGCCGGCCTCGGTGATGAGGGTGTCCTGATACATGCTGGCGGTGGCGGTGCTGAGCATGTCGCTGTTGCCGGCCAGGTAGACGGTAGGCTGCTCCTGGGCCCCTTCCAGCAGCTTGTCCAGCTCATCGTGCTTGTCCGCGTAGTAGTCCAGCAAGGCCTGGCCGCGTTCCTGGGCACCGGTGGCCTGGGCGATGAGGGTGATGGCTTCCTCCAGCAGCTGGCTGCTCTCGGGGTTCACCAGCAGCACGGGGATGTTCAGCTGGGCCAGGGCGTCGGCGGCGTCGGCCAGCTTCAGGGGCAGGATGACCAGGTCGGGCTCCAGGGCGATGCAGCCCTCTAAATGAAAGTCCTTGGCGCTGCCCACGTTGGGTAACTCCAGCAGTTCAGGGGCGGCCAGGGAGTAGATGTTCCGGGTGTCTGCCTTAGCCTCAATGCCCACCAGGCTGTCCTGCTTGTCCAGGGCGATGAGGAGAGAGGTAGTGATGTAGTAGCCGCTGACAATTTGTTGGGGTTCTTTTTCGATGGTGACCTCCCGGCCGGCCTGGTCGGTGAGGGTGACTGCCTGCCAGCCGCCGGCTCCTTCCTTCTCTTCCGGGGCGGGAGCGGGAGAGCCACCGCAGGCGGTTAAGAGCAGGAAGCAGAGCAAAAGGGCAAGAATACCAGTTGCTTTTTTCATGTGGTTTCCTCCTTGTATTGACCGCGTTTCCAGGTGAATTCACGCAGTTACACTATAGCATTGTGCATCAGAAAAAACAACGGTAATCTTGAAATGATGATGTTTACTCGGTTTTCATGCCATCACTCAACAAAAAGTAGACTTTGTAAAATAACTTGAAAAGCGGTTTTACCACTGCACAATCCTTTGGATTGCAAAGCCCTTGAGCAAACGGCTCAAGGGCTTTGCGCGTCCCGTATCCCCAAGCCCCTCTTGTGGAAAGAGGGGGACGAAGCGTGCGATTCGAAGTGCAACACCTGAAAAAAGAAGGACAATATGCAAACTATGCTACGCACGTCCGAAAACGCCGGGGTTAAATGCTGTGGACCTGGCCTCATTCCATGGGGCACTGGCGGCCGGTGTGGTCGATGGTAAAGTCGGTGTTATAGGTTCCCTGTAGGATCAGCTGGCCGATGGGGACAATTTCATAGCCCTCCCCCAGCAGATAGTCCAGAATCCCCGGCAGGGCCTCCGGTGTGTGGAGGGCGGCGTTGTGAAAGAGCACAATGGACCCCGGCCCCACGGCAGAGGTCACCCGCTGGGTGATGGTGGCCGCGTCATAGTCCTTCCAGTCCAGGCTGTCCACGTCCCACTGGATGGGCTCAATCCCCATGCCCCGGACGGTGGTGATGACATGATCGTCATACTCGCCGAAGGGGGGGCGGAAGAGGGTGGGGCGGACGCCGGTGATTTTCTCGATCTTGTCGTTGCAGGTGTTGATGTCCGCCACGATCTCATCGGCGGAGAGGGTGTTGAAGTGGGCGTGGTCGTTGGAGTGTCCCATGACCTCGTGGCCCGCGTCTGCCAGGGCCTTCACCG
The DNA here is from genome assembly GCA_022764045.1 of Clostridiales bacterium. Lineage (GTDB taxonomy): Bacteria > Bacillota > Clostridia > Oscillospirales > Oscillospiraceae > Evtepia. Next base: position 26,851 of record JALERU010000058.1, read on the forward strand.
ACTCGGGGTATTTATCCACCCATTCCCCCACCACGAAGAAGGTGGCCTTCACGTTGTACTTGTCAAAGATGTCGATGAGAGTTTGGGTGTCCTCGTTCCCCCAGGGGAATGACAGAGTGCGGCCCTTGGAGGGACGAAAAAGCCAGGGCCGCGGTGCTGCGGTCCTGGCTATGGGGACGGGGGGGCCGGGTCCGGGAAGAGGCCCAGGTCGTCGGAAAAGCGGTAGATGATCTCCACCCGGCCATCTTCAAAAACCTGAATCCGCCGGATGGTTTCGGCGATGGTGGCCCGGTCCAACTCCGGGAGAGCCCTTTGCCGGAGAAGGCTGCCCACCCAGGGATGGGCCTGAGGCTGGGGAGAGGAGAGGTCGGATAGCTGCTCCAACTGCCGGGTCAGGTGGGCCTGCTGCTGTTCATAGTCGGTTTTGTAGCGGAGGTAGTCCTCCTTGGAGAGAAGGCCCTCCCGGTAGTCCTCATAGGCGGCTTTCTTCCGCCGGTAGATCCGGTCCAGGCTGGCCTGGAGGGGCTCCCGCTGGGCGGCGGGAGGGGGCTGGGAACAGGTGGCCGCAGCTTCCTCCGCCAGGGACTCCAGGTCAGGGACAGCACGGAGGATCTGGTTCAGATCCTGCTCCACCAGGGCGCTGAGCTGGTCATGGGAGATGGTGTGAGGGGAGCAGACCGATGGGCCATAGCGTTTATAAGACCCGCAGCCGTAACGGAGCTTCCCGTGGCTGCGGGTTTTGCACATGGCCCGGCCGCAGTCGCCGCAGAAAAGGAACCCGGCGAAGGGGCTCAGGTGTTCCCCGAAGGCCGGCTGGCGGGTGTTTTTTTCCAGAAGGCCCTGCACCCGCGCCCACTGGTCGGGGGAGATGATGGCCTCGTGGGTGTTGGCAACGGAGAGCCACTGGCTGGGGGGCAGGCGTTTGGCCTTGCCGTGCATCCCGGCCCGGGGGGCCCGTCCCTGCTCTGTGGTTCCGATGTACACGGGGTTTTGTAGAATTCGGTGGATGGTGGAGTAGGTCCAATAGGTGGTGCCGGCCAACCGCTGGCCGTTGCTGTATCGCTGGCCGTTGAGCTTCTTATACTGGCTGGGGCAGGGGATTCCCTGGGCGTTGAGGGCTTTGGCGATGCCCACCTTGCCCGTGCCGGCTTCAAAGAGAGAAAAAATCCGGCGGACCACTTGGGCGGCCGGGGGGTCGATCTCCAGCTTGTTGCGGTCGCCGGGGGACTTGCGGTAGCCGTAGGAGGGAAAGGCCCCGATGAACTGGCCCTTTTCCTGCTTGGCCCGGAAGGAGCTGCGCACCTTTTTGGAGATGTCCCGGGCGTATTGCTCGTTGAAGACGTTTTTGAAGGGGAGGAGCAGGTCATAGGAACCCCTGGCGCTGTCGATGTTGTCCCCCACGGCCAGAAAGCGGACCCCGTGCTCGGGCAGCCACCGCTCCAGATAGTGGCCGGTGTCCAGATAGTCCCGGCCAAACCGGGAGAGGTCCTTGACCATAACGCAGTCGATCCGCCCGGCTTCGATGTCCCGGAGCATTTGCTGAAAAGCCGGGCGGTCAAAGTTGGTGCCGGTGCAGCCGTCGTCCACGTAAACCTGGGCCAGGGACAGGGTGGGGTCACGGGCGATGACTCCCTCTAAAATGGCCTTCTGGCTGGCGATGCTGTTGCTCTCGGCCTTGTCCCCGTCCTCCCGGGAGAGGCGGGTGTACAGGGCGGCTTTCCAGACCCGGACCCCGGCGCCGGGGGGTGTTTCACGGCCCACGGAAACCCTCCTGCCTCACTGGAGGTGGGCGGCGATGAGGCTGCGCAGCATGTCCCGGCAGGAGCGGGAGCCGTCAAAGCGCCGGCAGACGCAGAAGGGACGGGCCGGGGGTTGGGTGGACGCGGGCGGGGTGTGAGAAGGGGCAGACATAGGGCATGACTCCTTTCAGAATAGAATCGTGATCGTAACAAGCCTATGCGCTGCCCCGGCGGAGTAGAAGGGGAGGGCGTCAGACCAGCCCAAGGATTTCCTCGGAGGAATAGCAGCCGGGGGCCTGATCCTTCAGGAAGAGGATGCCGTCCAGGGCCCCCTTGGCGAAGGTGGTGTAGTCATAGGCGTGATGGGTCAGCTCGATGCGCTCCCCCTCCAGGCCAAAGATCACGGTGTGGGTGGAGGGAAGATTCCCGCTGCGGATGGAATGATAGGTGACCTCCTTCCCGGCCCCCGTCTGGGTCAGGGCCTGGGAGATGGTCCGCCCCATGACCTTGGCGGTGCCGCTGGGGGAATCCAGCTTTTGGTTGTCGTGCATGTCCACAATGTCAATGTCGGCGGCGGGCCCCAGGGCGCGGGCTGTAAGGTCCAGAAGCTGATAGAGCAGGTTCACCGCCTTGGAGGTGTTGTGAGAGACGGAAAGGGGAATGGTTTCCCCGGCCTGGGCGAGGAGGGCCTCCTGCTCCGGGGAAAAGCCGGTGGTGCCCACCAGCAGAGGTTTGCCATGGGCCACACAGGCCGCTGCCACCTCCATGGACCGGTCCACCGTGGAAAAGTCGATGACCCCGTCGCAGGCGGGGAGAATTTCCTCCAGCCCGGCATAGATGAGGGCGCCCACCGGAGGCCCGCCGGCGGCGGCGCTGATGTCCTTGCCGATGGAATCTCCCCGGGGATTTCCCACGGCGCCCACCAGGGTGAAGTCTTCGGGGCGCTTTTGGGCCTCCCGCACCAAAAGACGTCCCATTTTTCCTCCGGGGGCGGTAATCAACAGTTTCATGGTCAGTGTCCTCCTTTTGTCGTGTTTCCTTATTATAACATGGAGGCGGGGAATAGGGCCACCCTTTTGGAGGGGGCTTCCGGGTCACACTGTGGATGTGGCCCGGTTTCGTTTCCATAAATGCCTCCAGTCAAGTGGGGTAATCAGAAAATTCTTGAAAAAGTGCAAAAAATATTCCTGTTTTTGTTGCAATATTTTGTGCAAATAGGTATAATGTGCCGCGAGGGGAACATGCCGGGCAGCGCGGCGCTGTTTTTGAAGAAGAGAGACAGTCCGCTGCTGGCTTGTTTGGAAGGGGCAGAATCTGAACCCTGCTCCTTCCCAGACGAGACCCGGCATGAAAAAGAGAAGAAAGGACTGATTTGGAATGTCACACAAGTATGTTTACCTCTTTTCCGAGGGAGACGCCACCATGCGGGAGCTGCTGGGAGGCAAAGGCGCCAATTTGGCCGAAATGACCAACATCGGCCTGCCGGTGCCCCAGGGGTTCACCATCACCACCGAGGCCTGCACGCAGTATTATGAGGACGGCCAGAGCATCAGCGACGAGATCCAGGCTCAGATTATGGAGTACATCGTCAAAATGGAGGGGATCACCGGCAAGAAGTTCGGCGATCTGGAAAACCCGCTGCTGGTCTCCGTGCGCTCCGGCGCCCGGGCCTCCATGCCCGGCATGATGGACACCATCCTGAACCTGGGTCTGAACGAGGAAGTGGTGGAGGTTATGGCCAAAAAGTCGGGCAACCCCCGCTGGGCCTATGACTGCTACCGCCGCTTTATTCAGATGTACTCCGATGTGGTCATGGAGGTGGGCAAGAAGCACTTTGAGCAGCTCATCGACAAAATGAAAGAGAGGAGGGGGATCACCCAGGATGTGGACCTGACCGCCGAGGACCTGAAGGAGCTGGCCGGCCAGTTCAAAGGGGAGTACAAGGCCAAGATCGGCGCGGACTTCCCCACCGACCCCAAGGAACAGCTTATGGGGGCGGTGAAGGCGGTGTTCCGCTCCTGGGACAATCCCCGGGCCGACATCTACCGCCGGGACAACGACATCCCCTATTCCTGGGGCACGGCGGTCAATGTCCAGCTGATGGTCTTCGGCAACATGGGCGACGACTGCGGCACCGGCGTGGCTTTCACCCGGAACCCGTCCACGGGAGAGAAGAAGCTCATGGGCGAGTTTTTAACCAATGCCCAGGGGGAAGACGTGGTGGCCGGTGTCCGCACCCCCATGCCCATCGACCAGATGGCGGAGAAATTCCCTGCGGCTTACCAGCAGTTTGTGGAGGTGTGTAAGGTCCTGGAGGACCACTACCGGGACATGCAGGATATGGAATTCACGGTGGAAAACGGCAAGCTCTATATGCTCCAGACCCGCGCCGGCAAGCGCACCCCCGCCGCCGCCCTGAAGATCGCCTGCGACCTAGTGGACGAGGGGATGATCGACGAGAAGAAGGCGGTGGCCATGATCGAGCCCCGCTCCCTGGATACCCTCCTGCACCCCCAGTTCGACAGCGAGGCCCTGGAAAAGACCCCCGTTATGGGAAAAGCCCTGCCTGCCTCTCCCGGCGCAGCTTCCGGCAAGGCGGTCTTCGACGCCGAGGATGCCAAGGCATGGGCCGGCCGGGGGGAAAAGGTCATCCTGGTCCGCCTGGAGACCTCCCCGGAGGACATTGAGGGGATGAAGGCCGCCCAGGGCATCCTCACCGTCCGGGGCGGCATGACCTCCCACGCCGCTGTGGTGGCCCGTGGCATGGGCAAGTGCTGCGTCTCCGGCTGCGGCGAGATCAAGATGGACGAGGAAAACAAGACCTTCACCCTGGGAGGTAAGACCTATCACGAGGGGGACTGGCTGAGCCTGGACGGCTCCACCGGCAAGATCTATGACGGGGCTGTCCCCACGGTGGACGCATCCATCGGCGGTGAGTTCGGCCGGGTCATGGCCTGGTGCGACAAGTACCGCAGACTGAAGGTCCGCACCAATGCCGACAACCCCGAAGACACTGCCCAGGCTGTGAAATTTGGCGCCGAGGGCATCGGACTGTGCCGCACGGAGCACATGTTCTTTGCGGCGGACCGGATTCCTGCCATCCGCCAGATGATCTGCTCCGACACCCTGGAGCAGCGGGAGGCTGCCCTGGCCAAGCTGGAGCCCATGCAGCAGGGGGACTTTGAGGCCATGTATGAGGCCCTGGAGGGCCGCCCCATGACCGTCCGTTTTCTGGACCCCCCGCTCCACGAGTTCCTTCCCACGGAAGAGGAGGATATTCAGCAGCTGGCCCAGGACATGGGCAAGTCTGTGGAGGAGATCAAAACTATCATCACCTCCCTCCATGAGTTCAACCCCATGATGGGCCATCGGGGCTGCCGGCTCACCGTGACCTATCCCGAGATCGCCGTCATGCAGACCCGGGCCGTCATCAAGGCCGCCCTGAACGTCCAGGCCAAGCATCCCGACTGGACCATCGTCCCAGAGATCATGATCCCCCTGGTGGGCGAGGGCAAGGAGCTCAAATATGTCAAGAACGTGGTGGCGGAGGTGGCCGACGGGCTCATCGCCGAGGCCGACTCCCCCATGAAGTATCTGGTGGGGACCATGATCGAGATCCCCCGGGCCGCCCTGACCGCCGACGAGATCGCCGGGGAGGCGGAATTCTTCTCCTTCGGCACCAACGACCTGACCCAGATGACCTTCGGCTTCTCCCGGGACGACGCGGGGAAATTCCTGGACGCCTACTATGACCGCAAAATCTATGAGAGCGACCCCTTCGCCCGTCTGGACCAGACCGGCGTGGGCCGCCTGGTGGAAATGGCCGTGAAACTGGGCCGGAGCGCCCGCCCCGACCTCCATCTGGGCATCTGCGGCGAGCACGGGGGCGACCCCACCTCCGTGGAATTCTGTCACGACGTGGGGCTGGACTACGTGTCCTGCTCCCCCTTCCGGGTGCCCATCGCCCGGCTGGCCGCCGCTCAGGCGGCGATCAAAAACAGGTAAAGAAAACACCAATGGAGCGAAACGACGGTAACGGCGTATATCGACCTTGATGAAAAAGTGATTATGATAAGCGTATCATCAGAAACGGTGATACGCTTATCTTTTATCCCTCCCGAAATGACAGGGCCCGGCGTTCTGGATTTCTTTTTTCTTGAAAGAGGAAGCCGTGTAAAGTATAATTAGGAAGATCATATTCCCGAAGCAGCTTGGGTTCATGATTGCGTGGGAATTGCTTTTGCGTGACGGCGCAGGCGTGGCACTGTCCGTCTGCTGTTCCGGTCTTGCGGCGGCTGCCTGTTTCCCCGTGGTTGCAAGAACATGTAAAAACAAAGGGTGGATTCCGTGAACATTAAGACAAAAAACAAGGTAACCCTTATGACGTTCTGCCTGTGTGTGGGTGGATTCGCAGGGGCGGTCATCTGGACATTTCTCAAAATTGTTGCAGAGGGAACCAGGCTTTTGTGGGAATGGATTCCTGCGCAGGCACAGATTCCGTATTATACGCTGCTTGTGTGCGCCTGTGGAGGCTTGGCAATCGGGCTGTGCCGGAAACGGTTCGGGGATTACCCGGAAGAGCTGGAAGTCGTCATGGGTAAGGTGAAGCGGGAGAAGCATTATGAGTACCGGAATATGATGGCCCTCATTGTCTCGGCGCTGCTCCCGTTGCTCATCGGAAGCAGCGTGGGCCCGGAGGCAGGTATGACGGGTATTATCGTAGGCATATGCTGCTGGGTGGGAGATAATCTGAAATTTGCTGGAAGGCATACGAAGGAATACTCGCAGGTGGGCATCGCGGTTACGCTGGGCGTTTTGTTCTACTCCCCTCTCTTCGGTATATTTGCCGTGGAGGAGGAAGGGGAGGGGACGGAGGTTCTGAATCCGTCCAAATCCAGTAAAATCCTGTTCTATGGGCTTGCCCTTGGGGCAGCCACAGGAATCTACTTCATTCTGACGGCGTTTTTCGGGGCGGCCATGGAGGGCTTTCCTTCCTTTGAAGCGGCCGAGGCAGGATACAGGGATTATCTGATGATGTTGGTATATATGATCGGGGGATTTCTGCTGGCTTTATTTTATGAGGCTACCCATAAAGGCGCAGCAAAGGTAATGGGGAAGTTTCCGCCGGTGCTGCGGGAGACGGCTGCGGGGGTGTGCCTTGGCGTGATCGGGATGCTGGTTCCGGCGATGATGTTCTCCGGCGAGGAGCAGATGGGGGAACTGATGACGGCCTATGTGCGCTATGCGCCGCTTGCTCTGGTTGGCTCGGCATTTTTGAAGGTGTTTCTGACGAATCTGTGTATCCAGGGCGGATTGAAAGGCGGGCATTTCTTTCCAGTGATCTTCGCGGGGGTCTGTTTAGGTTATGGGATCGCGATGTTCGTGTTCCCCGAAGGCGGGCATGAGGTCTTTGGGGCAGCGGTGGTGACATCCGCCCTGCTTGGCGGCATTATGAGGAAGCCGCTGGCGGTGACAATGCTGCTGTTTTTGTGCTTTCCGGTGCGGATGTTTCTGTGGATATTCCTGGCCGCTTTGATTGGGATGAAAGGGATGGCATGGTTTCAGAAAATGACAAAGGCAGATCATGTCGGATAAAAATACGGCAGCCCCCGGGTCCCATTGGGACCCGGGGGCTGTTGCTTTGGGGAAAAGGTCAGATATCCTGGAACCGGTACCGGAACATCCGGATGACCATGGGGATAAACAGGACGATCAGGCTGGCATAGCCCAGATAGGCGTAGCCCTTCTGGACCACGGCCATCAGGCCGAACTGGGCGATGCCAAAGGAGAAGAGGGTGAAGATCAGGGTAAAGACGGCGTTTCTGGCCAGGTGGCCCTTCTGCCGGTTTTCCTCTGGCCGCCGCCGCTCCACTGCGTTGACGCAGCGGGTGACGATGCCGGAGATCATATTCACCCCGGTGGAGATGGCCCCCAGGATAATCAAGATGGAGATGATGGGGGTGAGGACCTTGGCGCCCACGCCGCTTTGCACCAGCACCAGCATGGGGACAGAGGCGTCCGCCAGGGCAGGGACAAAGGCCACCGCCAGCAGGCCGATGATGGACAGCTCCATGGCGCAGAAGTTACACACGAACATCCAGATGGCCGAGCGGTTGATCTGCTTTTTGTCGGTCACTGCGTCCATGTGGGAGTACATGACGGAGACGGAGGCCAGTTGGAACAGGAAATACAGAAAAGCCATCCAAAGGGCGGGCCCCATGGCGCCGGTCTGGCCGTTGGACAGCACCGACATTTCACCCCCCGCCAGCCGCTGGACGGCGTCGGCGATGGCGCTGTGCTGGGCGATGATGTTGGGGACCAGCACCACCAGCAGGCCCAGCAGGATCAGAACGCTGAGGGTGGAGGCGGCGCTGCGGACCACCTTTGTGCCAAACATGGTCACCAGGAAGATGAACACGGCGATGAGCAGAGTGCACAGCCAGTAGGGGATCTTCAGCAGGGAATTGATGGTGGAGCCTCCGGTGGCGAAGGCCGCGGCGGAGGCGGTGAAGATCATAATCAGGTAGCAGACCTCGTGGAGGTTTGACATGACATAACGGGTCTTGCCGTAAATTTTGTCGGAGAAGGTGCGGTAGTCAAAGGCCTTGTGGCGGTAGGAGTAGCGCATGCCGTACCAGAAGAAGAAGGCGTACAATCCCTGGGTGATGGCCGGGAAGATCAGGCACCAGATGCCATAGCGGATGAAGTAGCTGTAAATCTGGGCGCCGGAGGCGAAGCCGCCGCCAAACTGGGTGGTGAAGGCCACAAAGGCAATGCCTAAGGCCAGGGGCATGGCGGAGGCCTGTCCCTTGGTGAGCTGTTTCTGTGTCATGGTTTCGTCACTCTCTTTTGTCTCATACTAATTCCTGATGAAATGCTTTCATCAGGAATACGGCGCGTACCGCGCCTGGAATCAGCCCTATGGGCTGATTCCCCGTCTCATCTATTTCAAAAATTAAATTTTTTAATTGAGAAATCGTATCAGGGTTGGGTTAGTCGTTAAACTCGATCAGTTTGCCGGGGTTCAGAATGAGCTTGTCGTCAAAGGCCAGCTTGACGGCCTTATACAGGCGGATCATCCGATCCCCCACAAATTCCTTTAAGTAGTTCAGCCGCCCGTTGCCGGTGCCGTGCTCGCCGGACATCTGCCCGCCCAGGGCTTTGGCCAGGGCGTAGAGCTCGGTCAGGGCAGCCCGGGTGGCGGTGTGCCATTCCTCGTCGCTCTGCTCCGGGCCCCGCAGCAGCTCGGTGTGGATGTTGCCGTCGCCGCAGTGGCCGCAGGGCTCCACCCGCAGGCCGTGGCGCTGGGCGATGTGCTTGGCCTGCTTCACATACTGGGCGATTTCCGACCGGGGAACCACCACGTCGCACTCCTCCTGGGAGACCGAGTCCAGCTTCATGGCCTCTAAGATGGAACCCCGCACCGACCACACGGCGGCGGCCCGCTCCGGGGTGTCGGCCACATAGCAGTCCAGCCCGCCGTTTTCCAGGGCGGCGGTGGCGGCCAGATGGACGGCCTGGTCCAGCTCTTCCCGGGTGGCGGCGTCGTACATGACGATGAGCAGGGCGGCCCCCTCCTTCACCGGGAGGGATTTTTCCAGGGTGCGCTCCACGATCTCCAGCAGCTCCTGCTCCAAAAACTCAATGGCGGTGGGGACGAAGGGGAGGGCCAGGACCCTGGGCACCATGTCCGCGCAGGCCTCCAGGGAGGCAAAGGGAATGACCAGGGTGGCCGAATGGGCCGGCTGGGGGATGAGCTTCAGGGTGACCTTTGTGAGGATGCAAAGGGTGCCCTCTGAGCCGATCACCAGGTCTTTGATGTCATATCCGGTGGTGTTTTTCACCACGTTGGAGGAGAAGTCCAGGATGGAGCCGTCGGGTAAGACGGCCTCCACACAGCGCACAAAATCCCGGGTCAGACCATACCGCACGGCCTTCATGCCGCCGGCGTTGGTGCTGACGTTCCCACCAATGGAGGCGGTTTTTTCGCCGGGGTCCGGAGGATACAGCAGACCTTCAGCGGCGGCTGCGGCCTGGATATCCTGGAGCAGCGCCCCGGGCTCGGCGGTGATGGTCTGGTTTTTGTGGTCCACGGGCTCGATTTTGTTCATGCGCATCACCGAGAGCATGATGCCGCCGTACTTGCAGGTGGCCCCGCCAGCCAGGCCGGTGCCCGCCCCCCGGCAGGTGACGGGAATGTTCTCCCGATAGGCGTAGGCCATGATGGCGGAGATCTCCTCCTTGTTCAAAACCTCTACGTAGAGCTCCGGGGGGAAGCTTCCGTACTCCGGCATCTCGTCGTGGAAATAGGTCTCGGGGATTTCCGCTCCCACCAGCACGCGCTCCGGGGCGGTGACGGAACGAATATACTCCCAGTCCGCCGGTGTCATCTTTTTATAGGGAAACGCCATGGCGTCCTCCTCCTTCTGTGTGGTGCAGGCTTGTGGGATCATACGGGCCTGCCCTATGGGTTTTATCACTTTTTCATGATAGTTTTATCACATTTTCTGCTTTCTTCTTCATTATACTGGTATGTTTTTGGAGAAGCAAGGAAAAGACGCTGTAATACTATACAAATTTAAACCTAAAAATCACAAAAGTATTTGTCATATGGAAGGAAGGGAACCGGCGGAAGCCGAAGGCCGGCTGGCCATGCTCTGGACATGGGGGAGTGTGCCGCACCCGATCATTCCCCCAGGCGGCATCGAAGGAGAGGGCGCAGGTTTTGAAATCCCGCTGGACGCAGTAGATGGGGAGCTGCCGCTGGGTGGTGGAGGCGGAGACGTAGGTGGGGAGGGTGGTGACCAGACACAGGGCGCAGACGGCCAGGAGGGCGGCGGGGATGGCCAGGTAGCGCTTATGGAGGAGGAAAACCCGCTGCTTTTTGGTGTGTTTTTTGAAAAAGAGCTTCATCATGATCCCGTCCTTTCTGTTGCAAGCCTATGCGGGAAACTGCAATTCATGCGGGAAGGGGGAGAAAAAGGACGGGCTGTGGAGGACAGGCGCTTCCCGGCAGAAAGGCGGCGCCCCCTGGCCGAAGCTCGGACCAGGGGGCGCCGTCTTATGGAGTTTTGCATGGATTTGCAAACCGAACGATGAGGTAAGCCCGGCGGGGGAGAGGCCCGGCGGAAAGGTAGAGACGGGGAGGCCGTGGAAGGGTCACGTGGCCTCCTCGGCCAGAAAATCCGCCAGGGCCTGAATCCCTTGGCCGGTGAAGGAGCTTACAGTGAAGATGGGGTGGGCCCCCGCCAGCTCCAGCAGATCTTTGGCCTGGCGGAGCTGGGCCTCGGTGGCCAGGTCGGCTTTGGAGATGACCCCCGCCACCGGGATGGGGAAGGAGGAAGCCTGGCCGGGGGAGAACATATAGCGCTCCTGGGTGGGGTCCAGCACAAAGACCGCCCAGTCGGCCTCCACCGAGGTGACAATGAGGGCCTGGAGGAAGGAGCGGTGCTCCAGATACTCCCCGGGGGTGTCGATGGTCTGCTGGGTGACCTCCAGGGCCTGGGTCTTCTTGTAGCGGAGCTCCAGGCCGTTGAGCTTTTGGCAGAGGGTGGTCTTGCCGCAGGCGACGTTGCCGATGAGAATGATTTTTTTCATGTTCTTGTAATTTCAGTGGGGGTGAATTTCAGCAGGGAATGGAGCACGTCCAGGACGTTTTTCACGCTGGTTTCCACGCTGGCCACGTCGCCGCCGATGACCAGGGAGCCGTTGAAGCGGTCCACGAAAATGACTTCCACCGTGGCCGCCTTGGTGGCGATGTCCGCCCCGATGATGGCCCCCTCGCTGGGGGTAATGGTCATGATGCCGATGGCCCCCATGTGGTCGCCGATGACCCCCAGCTTTTTGTAGATGTCCGGGTTGGGATTGGCGATGACGTGGGCCAAGGTGACCTGTTTGCCAGGGACAAATTCCTGGATAATGCGCTGTTTTTCGCCGGGAAATTGATCTGCCATAGTGGTGTCCTTTCCGCAAGAGCGTTATAGCAAGGTGTCCAGCAGCTCGGGGTGGGGGCTGGGAATGACCACCGAGGAGACCAGCATCCCCTCGGCGTTGGGGGTGCTCACCCCGGCCTTCACGGCCTCGGTGACGGCGGCCACCTCGCCGGTGAGGATGACGAAGGATTTGCCCCCGATGCCGGTGCCCAGGCGGACGTCCACCAGGTCCACGTCGGCGGCCTTCACCGCCGCGTCGGCGCTGAAGATGGAGGCGGTGACGGAGAAGTATTCCATCACCCCCACGGCCTGCATCCGGTCGGGGAGGTTGGTCATGTTGATGGCTTTGATCACCTGGGGGTGGACCCGGGGAATGACGCAGGAATCCACCACATGATCTCCGGCCAGCTTCCGGCCGGCCTCGATGGAGGAGTTCACCGCGGCGACCTCTCCGTGGAAGAGAAGATAATATTTACCGGGACAGCCCGAGCGGGAGAAAATTAGGCTGACTTCAGCGGTTTTCAGCACGATATCCGCTGTCTCCACGCCCTTGGCGATGCTGTTGAGCTCCAGAAAGCCGATTGAATATACCATCATTGACACCTCACTCTTTCACGATGACCACACGGTCTCCCACAGATTCCACCCGGCCGCCCAGGCTGGCGTGGATTCTGGCTCCCATGGCGGCCCCCTCCGGGGGCTGGGCGATGAGGGTGCCGACGGCCACTTGGTCACCGGGGGAGACCAGGGGGACCGAGGGAGGACCGATGTGCATTTGCAGGGGGATCTCCACCCGGTTGGGGCTTGCCACCTGGCATTGGGAGATCTCATAGTCGTAGTAGGCCCGGACCCCGGCCCGGGCGGCCACCCGCTCCGAGGGGGCCTTGCGCAGGGGCCGGTGGGGGCTGGGCTGCCACTGGACCCCTTCCGGGGGCTGGTAGCGGATGCCGGCGGCCCCCAGCTTTTTCTTGAGCATGCTGTTGATCTTCCGGGGGAAGAGGCTCATGGGGCAGGCGTAGGTCTCGCAGATGCCGCACTCGCAGCAGAGCTGGGCGTTTTGGATCACGGGGTCCTGGAGCAGGTCGTCCAGGGAGCCCCCCGGGGCGGACAGGGCCCGCATGATCCGGTGGGGCTGTAGGGGATGCCCCAGCATGTGCCGGGGGCAGAGCTGGGTGCAGGCCGAGCACTGGATGCAGGCCGACCGGGCCCGCTGGAGCATCCGCTCCAGGTCCACGGCGTGGGTGCGGGCGTGATAGCCCCCGGCGGGGAGGACCAGAATCCCTGAGGTGGTCTTGGTGACCACGGCCCAGCGGGCCTCCTCCATGGTGACGGGTTTTCCCATCATGGGGCCACCGTTCACAATAAAGTAATCCCGTGCCAGGGGGCCGCCGGCCAGCTCCAGGCAGTCAGCGTAGCTAGTGCCGATGGGGACCTGGAGGACGGTGGGACAGCGGACGTCCCCGGTGACGGTGAGATATTTCTGGGTGAAGGGAAGGCCGTCCATGGCGTCGGCGATGGCGCAGACGGTGGCCACGTTGTTGACCACGGCCCCCACGGCCATGGGAATGCCCGCCGGGGGGACCACCCGCCCGGTGACCTCATAGACGATGGTCTGCTCATCCCCGGCGGGGTAAAAACTCTCCAGTTCATGGACGGTGATGTCGGCCCCGGCGGCCTGGATGGCCTGGCGCAGGGCCTCGGCCTCTGCCTGGTAGTGGTGCTTCAGGGCAATGACGCAGTGGGCGATGTTCAGCTCTGCTTTCAAAGCCGTGATGGCACGGACCAGATCAGGAGCCCGGTGGAGCATGATGTAGCGGTCGGTGCGCAGCAGGGGCTCGCACTCGGCGCCGTTGACGATGAAATACTCGATGTCTTTGCTCAGTTTTTTGTGGGTGGGGAATCCGGCGCCGCCGCAGCCGACGATGCCGGCGTCCCGAATCTGATGGATGATGCCCATGGTCTCACTTCCTTGCTGCGGTTTCCCTGTCAACTTCCAGGGTGTCGATGATGCCCACGATGGTCATGTCGGTGGGGACGTTGCTGTCGCCAAAGACGCTCCGGGCGGTGCTGCCGGAGACCACCAGCACCTGCTCGCCCACCCCGGCGCCCACCACGTCGGCGGCTACGTGGGTCTTCTTTTGGTTGCCCTCTTCCTGGACCACCATGAGTTTCAGGCCCTCCAAACGGGGTTCCTTCTTGGTGGCCCAGACGTGGCCGATGACTCTGCATATGATCATAACGGCTGACCTCCCTTCCTCAGCGTTCCCAGATCAACTCCGCCCCGGACCGGGCAAAGAGATCCCGGGCCAGCGGGGTGACGATGGAACCGGCGGGGATGGAGACAGGGCTGCCCTGCTTCAGCAGCTCGGCGGCCTCGGTCTCGGTGATCAGGCGGCTGGAATTGGGAGTGCCGCTGCCCTTGGGCGCCACGATGGCGGGGGCCTTGTACTTGGGGGGCTTGGGCTCGGCCAGGACTTGCTTGGGGGTTTGCCCGGCTATTTTCACCCCAAAGACCTCCAGGGTCCGGGCGTAGTTTTCCAGCAGACGGTAGAGGGCGGTGCTCCCCCGGCCGGCGTAGCGGCGGAAGGAGAGGGCGCTGGCCAGCATGTAGGTGTCGATGCCGTTCAGCAGCGCCTGGAGGACGGCGCAGGTCACGTCGTCGGTGGACCGGGCCAGGGCGATGTCCGCCAGCTGGGCGGTGTCCAGGGCCGTGATGACCACCCGGTCATAGCGGAGGATGTTTCGGTGCTGCCGGTAGTCTTCCAGGTCCAGAGCCACGGCGTCCCGGCAGAGCTCCTCGGGCAGAGGGGCGCCGGGGTCCCCCACCACCAGCAGCCGGGACAGGCCGTCCAGCTGGGGACAGGTGCTTCCGGCGGTCTGGCCCATGGCGGAGAGCACCTGCTGGGTGACCAGATTCACAATGGATTCCAATTCAGATGGATTCATAGGCTCCCCCTGTTCTTGATGAGGCGGCCCACGATGTGTCCGCCGGTGACTTGGGCGGCGTTGGCCTCGTCATAGTCGATGTGGACGGCCAGGACATAGTCCTCCCGGACCCGGACGATCACGTCGTTGAGGGTGATCTTCCGGTCATCTCCCAGGCGGATGCTCACATGTTCCCCGTTGGCCACTCCATAGGCCTCCGCGTCGGCGGCGGTCATGTGGACGTGAGCTTTGGCGATGATGGTGGAGCCCTTGGCGGAAATGACCCCCTCGGGGCCCACGATGAGCACATCCGCCGCGTCGTGGAGGTCCCCCGACAGGCGGATGGGGGGCTTCACGCCCAGATGACGGGCGTCGGTCAAGGAGAGCTCCACCTGGACCTTGCTGCGCAAGGGGCCCAGGATGCCCACGTTGGCGATCTGGCCGTGCTCGGTGACCAGTTTCACCCGTTCTGCGGACAAATACTGGCCCGACTGGCTCAGGTCCCGCTTTTTGGTGAGCTTGTAGTCCTTGCCATAGAGAATATCCAGGGCCTCCCGGTCCAGGTGGACGTGGCGAGCGGAGATCTCAATGGGGATCTCCTGGCCCTCTGGGTCGGCGGCCTGGCAGCCCTTTCCCAGGCCGGCCTGGGCTACCACTTGGGATACAATATCATGGATTTCTTTTTCGCTGAAATAGTTCACGGACGGTCCCCCTTTTCGTAATCGCCGGAGAGCTTGCGGCAGAAGATGATGTAAACGCAGCTGGACATGCGGTTGAGCCCCTCGATGAGGTCGGTGCGGGTGAAGACGCCCTCCTGGGAAAAGGCCTGGCAGGCGGCCAGCTCCACCTCCCGCACCTGGGTGCGTAGCCGGTTCAGGGCCAGGGGCAGCCGGCCCATCTGGCGGCTGGGGATGGGGTGGTTCATGCCGAAGTAGCGCTTCACATGGTGGGAGTGCTCCCGGATGGCCTCGTTGTCCAGGCCCAGAAGCTGAATGGGGGGCAGGGGCTCGTCCTTGACCTCGGCGGCCAGGATCTGGCGGGTAAAGGCCAGTAGCTCCTCCAGGTCTTCCAGAAGCTTGCCCTCTCCGGCCTCCTCCGCTGCCACTTCAAGCTCCAAAATCTGGGCCATGAGGGAGTCCAGCTTGCCCCGGAAGGCGATCCGGGGGTGGGTTTTGGGCACCAGCAGATTGCCCCGGAGATGGGTCATCTCCTCGGGTTTTCGGTCCAGGGCCCCGCCGGAAACCGCGTCCTGATACCGGGCCCGGCCCCCCTGGGTGGGGATGGGGGTGGTGGTCATGGCGCTCTCGGTTTGGGCCCCCGGGGCGGGGAGGGGGCAGAGCTGGATGTTGTGCTCCCGGACAAAGTCTCGGGCGGCAGGGGTCAGGAGGGTGTTTTCCTCCACGTAATAGGTGGCAGCCCGGGTCCGGGACCAGTGGGCCCGAAGCTCAATATCCGTCAGTAGATTTCGTTTCATAGCCTCACCTGCCTGTCCAGCGGGGCCGGCGGGCGGAGCCCGCCGGCGGAATGGATGTTATGGGATACGGGCGCATGGGAAGGGGCTTAGTTGCCGCCCATGTCCAGGGTGGGGAGAATGTACTCCACCTCGCCATGGGGCCGGGGAATGACATGGACGGAGATCAACTCGCCCACCCGAGAGGCGGCGGCCGCTCCGGCGTCGGTGGCGGCCTTCACAGCGCCAACATCGCCCCGGACCATGACGGTGACCAGACCGCCGCCCACATGGACCTTGCCGATGAGGTGGACGTTGGCGGCCTTGACCATGGCGTCGGCGGCCTCAATGGAGCCGACCAGTCCCTTGGTTTCAATCATACCTAAAGCCTGCAGAGTTTCCATAATGATACCTCCAGAAAGAAAGTGGTTGGGTTAGTGGGGGACTCATACTAGAACTTGATAAAACCTTTCAAAAGGTTTTGATCAAGTTCTGCATGAGACGGCGCAGCGTGCCATCGCACGATGCGCGTGTGCACAGCACACGGGTTTCTCGATGAAAGGATTGAATCGAGAAGCAGTATCAGTGTCCCAACTGGGCCAGCACGGCCTTGGTGATGGCCTCAATGTCGGCCCGGCTCAGGGAAGCCATGGCCTTTTCCGTGTCCATGGTGTTTGCATACCGAGGGGCGGCGGGGGCGCAGCAGCAGGCTGCGGGGGCGGGATTGCTGCCCCGGATCTCGTCCAGCTCCTTCAGGCCGAAGGCCACCCGGCGGATGTTGATGAGGTTCATGGGGCCCACGTTGTCCGAAGTGGCGCTGCCCCCCACGGCGCCACAGCCCAGGGTCAGGGCGGGCTGGAGGCCGGTGGCGGCCCCCACGCCGCCCAGGGAGCCGATGGTGTTCACCAGCAGCCGGGAGACGGGCTTCTTCAGGGCGAATTCCCGGATGACACTCAAGTCCTCGCTGTGGATGGTCATGGTGTGGCCCGCGCCCTCGTTGTTGAGGATCTCAATGCTGCGCTTGCAGGCGTCCTCCCAGTTCTCCTCCACATAGAAGGCCAGGATGGGGCAGAGCTTTTCCCGGGAGTAGGGGTTGTCCTTGCCCACGGTGGTCTGGAAGGAGACCAGCACCCGGGTGCCCTCGGGGATGGTGATTTTGGCCATCTCGGCGATGGTCTGGGCCGAGCGACCCACGATCTTGGGGTTCATGGTGCCGTTGGCACGCATGATGAAGCGGCCCACCTTTTCGCTCTCCTCGGGGGTCATGAAATAGCCCCCCTGCTTTTTCACCTCGGCGATGACCTGCTCCTTGATGCACCGCTCGGTGACGATGCTCTGCTCCGAGGCGCAGATGGTGCCGTTGTCAAAGGTCTTGCTGTCGAAGATGTGCTTGACCGCCTTGGGGATATCGGCGGATTTCTCGATGTAAGAGGGCCCGTTGCCGGGGCCCACCCCCAGGGCAGGGTTGCCGGAGCTATAGGCCGCCCGGACCATGGCCTCGCCGCCGGTGGCCAGGATGATGCCGATTTTGGGATGCTTCAGCAGGGCGTCGGTCCCCTGGGGGGAGGGGATGGACACGCACTGGACCAGCCCTGCCGGCGCGCCGGCCCCCTCGGCCGCCCGCTTCATGACCTTGAAGGTCTCCAAAATGCAGTTTTTGGCGTTGGGATGGGGGCTGAGGATGATGGCGTTGCCCGCCTTCAGGGCGATAAGGGTCTTATACATGGCCGTGGACGTGGGGTTGGTGGAGGGAATGAGGGCGGCCACCACCCCCATGGGGACGCCGATCTCCCAGATCTTGTTTTCCGGGGCCTCCCGCAGGATGCCCACGGTTTTCATGTCCTTGATGCTGTCATAGGTGATGGCGCTGCCCAGCAAGTTTTTCAGCACCTTGTCCTGCCAGACGCCGAAGCCGGTCTCCTCTACGGCCAGCTTGGCCAGGCGCTCGGCCTCGGGGATACAGGCCTCGGCGATGGCTTTTACCACCTTGTCCACCTGTTCCTGAGAGAAGGCGGCGAAGGTCTCCTGGGCTGTGACAGCCCGCTGGACCAGGTCTCTGACCTCCTGAATGGAGCGTAAGTCTTTGTCGAATTCCATGGTTCCACCTCCAAATGATGTTGGAATTTCCGGCATTACCGGTCACTCTTGTCCAGGGTGGGGAGGATGTACTCCACCTCGCCGTGGGGACGGGGAATGACGTGGACGGAGATCAGCTCGCCCACCCGGGAGGCGGCAGCCGCTCCGGCGTCGGTGGCGGCCTTCACGGCGCCTACGTCCCCCCGGACCATGACGGTGACCAGACCGCCGCCCACGTGGACCTTGCCGATGAGGGTGACGTTGGCGGCCTTGACCATGGCATCGGCGGCTTCCACGGAGCCAACCAGTCCCTTGGTTTCAATCATGCCTAAAGCCTGTAAACTTTCCATTCTGTAATACCTCCAGTTTGATTTTCATGGTGTGGGATGCTTCTCTATGGGGTCAGGCTCCCTGGCGGGGAGCGGGGTTTACGGATCAGTAAGTGGTGGGGTCGGCGGCGATGGCCCGGACGGTGTCGGCGAAGGCCTCGCAGGCGGCCCGGCAGGCGGCCTGGTCGCCGGTGAGCAGGCCCCCGGCAAAGTTGGTTTCCGAGGGGGGGCCGTAGAAGACCCGCAGGGTGACGTCGGCGGCCTTCAGGGCGGCGTCCAGCCCCACCATGGCCTCCAGGGGCGGGGCGATGAGGTAGGCCATGGCCGTTCCCTCGGGCACCTGGGCCTGGTGGGAGAGGTAGCTGCCGGTGCGGGAGATGCAGTGGGCGAAGTAGACCACCGAGTCATCCTCCTTGGCGCTGTAAAAGCAGGCCTCCTCCTGGGCGAAGTGGACGGCGGCCTCCAGGCCGCTGCGGATATCGGAGGGGTTTTCCCCGGAAAGAATCCCGATAAACTCCCCCGCCAGGGCGGTGCTGGCGTTGGAGGCCCCGGCGTACATGCTCCGGGCGTAGACCACGGTGACCATGGCTTTTTTTGTGGCCTCGTCCAGGGCGGCGTAGGACACGTCGTCGCAGTCGGCGGTGAACAGGCCCAGGCTCCGGTGGCCCGGGGGGACCTGAAGCCGCTCCAGCAGCATGGCGTCGGCGTTGGGGAGGATGCGCAGGCTGAGGATTTTGGTTGGGATGGGATCTCCGGTCATGGGCGCCACCTCCTCACTTGACCAGGTCCACGCCGCTGGCCTTCTGTTCCAGAATCTTGGCGATAACCTCGGCCACATAGGCCCCGGCCTCCACGGCGGCGGTGCCGTTTTTGTGGATGTTGGAGACCACCGTGCGCTTGGATTCCGGCATGCCTACATAGGCATTGTAGGCGATGTAGGCGGACATGCTCTCAGCGGTGGCCAGGCCCGGACGCTCCCCGATGAGGACGCAGACCACCTTGGCCCCCAGAACCTCCGCCACGTGTTCCTCTGAGCCCACCCGGCCGAACCGCAAGTAGAAGGGGGTGCCCACGGTGAGGCCCATCTTCTCCAAAGACTGGGTGATGACGGGGAGAATTTTGCTCAAATTGGCCTCGATGGCGGTGGTGCTCAGGCCGTCGGCGGCGTAGATCTGCACATCGGGATTCTTCACACAGTTCGCCCGCAGGGTCTCCACGGCCTTGGGGCTTAGTTGCCGGCCCAGGTCGGGGCGGGTGACGTAGGTGTTTTTATCCTGGCACAGGGTCTGAATGGAGAAGAGATGGGTCTCCTCCAGCACAGCGGGGTTCACGTCGGCGAAGACAGCGTCCCGGGCCTGGGCGTGGTCGGCCCGGAGGGTGAGCAGGGTGCGGGTTTTCAGCCGGGGGCCCGCCCGGCCTACGCCGATGCGGGCGGTGGTCCGCTTCATCATCCGGGCCAGGGCCTCCGGGTCCTCGGGGTGGTCCACCAGGGGCTGGGCCCGGCAGGCCGGGGAGGTGATGTCCTCAAATTCCTTTTCCCTGGGGGGCTCCGAAGGGGGCTCCGGCTGGCTGGGGAGCTCCACATTGCCGGTGCGCTGGAGCTGCCGGACGATCTCGGCCACGATGGCGGCGATCATTTCCTGGTTCATGGCTTCCCCTCCTTACTTGGTGAAAATGGTGGGATCTCCCGCCCGCGAGGTCAGGCGGCCCTCCCGCATGATCCCCATGCGCTCCAGCCAGGTTTCAAACTCCCGGATGGGCCGCAGGCCCAGGATCTCCCGGATGGTGGCGGTGTCGTGATAGGCGTTGGTCTGGTAGTTGAGCATCACGTCGTCGCTGGTAGGGACTCCCAGAATGTAGTTGACCCCGGCGCAACTGAGCAGGAGGGAGAGGTTCTCAATGTCGTTCTGGTCGGCCAGCATGTGGTTGGTGTAGCAGCAGTCGCAGCCCATGGGGATGCCGCTGAGCTTGCCCATGAAGTGGTCCTCCAGGCCCGCCCGGATCACCTGGCGGCTGTCGTAGAGGTACTCGGGACCGATGAAGCCCACCACGGTGTTGACCATAAAGGGGTGAAACTCCCGGGCGAAGCCGTAGCACCGGGCCTCCATGGTGACCTGGTCGGCCCCATAGTGGGCGTCGGAGGAGAGCTCGCTGCCCTGGCCGGTTTCAAAGTAGAGGACGTTGGGCCCCTTGGCGGTGCCCTTTTCCGCCAGCAGGGCCTGGGCCTCCCGGACGGTGGCGGCGGAGAAGCCGAAGGCGTTGTTGCCCTGCTGGCTGCCGGCGATGGACTGGAAGATCATGTCTGTGGGAGCGCCCTTTTTCACGGCCTCGATCTGGGTGGTGATGTGGCCCAGAACGCAGATCTGGGTGGGGATCTCAAACTGGTTCTTCACCTCGTCGAACCGGCGCAGGACCTCGCCCAGGCTGGCGGCGGTGTCGTTGACGGGGTTCAGCCCCAGCAGCACGTCGCCGCAGCCGTAGCTGAGCCCCTCGAAGAGGGAGGCGGTGATCCCCTCCACGTTGTCGGTGGGGTGGTTGGGCTGGAGCCGGGTGGAGAGGGTCCCCCGGCGGCCCACGGTGGTGTTGCAGGTGGCGGTGACGCGCACCTTGTTGGCGGCGTAGACCAGGTCCAGGTTGGTCATCAGCTTGCACACCCCGGCGATGACCTCGCTGGTGAGGCCCCGGCTGAGGGCCTTGAGGTCTTCCTCGGTGGCCTCGTAGCCGAGGATGTACTCCCGCAGCTCGGCCATGGACCAGTTGGCCACCTTGTCATAGACCGCCGGGTCGATGCCGTCCTGGATGATGCGGGTGACCTCGTCATCCTCATAGGGGACCACGGGGTTTTCCCGCAGGTCCCGGACCAGGAGGTTGCTGAGGACCTCCTTGGCGGCCACGCGCTCCAGGTCGGAGGAAGCGGCCACCCCGGCCAGGGTGTCGCCGGATTTCAGCTCGTTGGCCTTGGCCAGGACCTCCTTGACGGAGGAAAAGGAGAAGGATTTTCCAGATAACGTGGTTGACAGCTTCATAGGTACACTCCTCTGCTATCCAAAGAGTAAGGTTTTTACGACCACGGGGATCACCAAGCCGTTCATCACCGGCCGCCCCAGGTCCACATAGTCCCCCTGTTCCACCTGGATTCCGTCGATGCAGGCCACCTTGCGGCGGCCGGCCAGGGCGTCTTCCAGCAGCAGGCCCAGGGCCTTGGCGATGTCCTGTTCCAGGACCACCAGGGCGGGGGCCCCGGGGGGGAGGGCCTGGTCCAGGGCTTGGGCCAGGGAGGAGGCCAGATGCTGGAGTTCCCCGTAGCTGGGGTCGGCCCGCCCCGGCAGGGCCAGGATGAGGCGGTCAGCGCTGCTCTGGTCCAAAAACCAGCGGATCTGTTCCGCCAGAGGGGCGGATTCCCCGGCGAAGCAGCGGTCCTGTTCCGGGGGGCTGAGCTTGAGGGCGGGGATATTTTTCAGGGGAAAGAGTTCCCGCGCATAGGTGATGGTGCTGCCGGAGATAGTAGTGGTGTAAGTGCCCGCCCCCACCACGGTGGCCCGGATGGTCTCTGTCCCCTGGATGGCGGGGATGGTTTTCGCCAGCAGGCCCGAGGCGATGGAGCGGCCCAGGAGCACCCCGATGTCCCCGTAGGGGATGGGGTCGGGGAAGTCTCCGGCCATGCAGTCGGCCACCCCCCCGGAGAAGCAGATCCGGTGGATTTTGCGTCCTTCCAGGTCCAGCCAGGTGCTTTCAGGGGTCTGGATGGCCCGGAGGAGGGGCTCCTGGGGGAGAAGATACAGGGCCTGGGCCAGCAGCTCGGCCATTTTGTCGGTGATTTTGGTCAGTTCTTCCAAGGCGGCCGGTTGGCCGGGGGTCAGGGTGACGCCTACGGCCTGGGCGACCGCCTGGGCGGCGGGGCTGACCCGCTCCACGGTCCGGTCCGGGCGGAGGCGGATGAGCCGCCCGCCAATGTCCAGGCAGCCTTTGGAGACCACGCTGCCGCTGTCAAAGAGGACCAGGTTGGTGGTGCCGCCGCCGATGTCCAGGTTGACGGTGGCGCAGGCATTGTCCAGACTGTACTGAAAGGCGCCGCTGCCTTTTCCGGCGATGATGGACTCCAGGTCCGGCCCGGCGGTGGAGACCACGAACTCCCCGGCAAAGCCGCTGAGCTGCTCCAGCACGGCGGCGGCGTTTTCCTTCCGGGCCGACTCCCCGGTGATGATGACCGCCCCGGTGTCCACGTCCTGGGGAGTGAACCCTGCCTGGCGGTATTGGTCGGCCACGATGTCCCGGATGGCCTGGCCGTCAATGAGGACGGGGGTGGTCAGGGGGGTGAGAAGGACGGGGCTTTTGTAAATGACAGCTTTCTCCACAATGGAGACCCGGGGGACGGAGAAATAGCCGGTGGTGTTTTCCATGGTGATCCGGCTGAACACCAATTGGGTGGTGGAGGTGCCGATGTCGATCCCCACGCTTAAAATATCCGCCAAAGTTCTCCCTCCTTTCCCGAAAAAGACAAAAAAAGCCAAGACGTGTCTTGCAACGTCTTAGCTTTCTTGCCTTATTTCATCGCACTCTGTTGTGCGAATTTATTCTGTTTTGAAGTCGAAGGACACCCGGCTGCCGCCGGGGCCGGAGTGGATGGTGAGATGCCCCCGAAGCTTGTCCCGAACGGTGGCCTCCACGATGTTCAGTCCCAGGTGGCCGGTGCGGGGCGCGGCGGGGTCGAAGCCGCAGCCGTCGTCGGAGACGGTGATGGTGTGGTATCGCTGGCCGGCGCAGAAGCAGACCTGAACGCTGCCAGAGCTTTGGTCCTGGAAGGCGTGCTCCAGGGCGTTGGTAATGAGCTCGTTCACCACCAGGGACACGGAAGCGGCGGCGTCGGCGGAGAGCGGGACGGAGGGACCGGTGACCTGGATGGCAATTTGCTTTCCCGCAGGGGTCAGGGCCTGGAGATGCTTGCGTAACTGCTCCAGCAGGACCAGACTGTCGATCTGACGAAATCCCTCCTTGTTTTGTGTCAATATATCATGAATTGAGGCGATTGACAAGACCCGTCCCACATTTTCCAGCAAAATTTTTTTGGTAAAGTCATTGCCGCACCGCCGGGCCTGGAGGCTCAAGATGCTGGCCACCAACTGCAAATTGTTCTTCACCCGGTGGTGGACCTCCCGGAGGGCCAGGTCGTTGCAGGGGGGCGCGGCGGCAGAGCGCAGGGAGAGATCCTCCCCCTCATAGGTGCGGGAGAGGGTCTGCCACTTTTTCTCCCGCAGCAGGTCTCCGCTGATATCCTGCTCCTTGATGAGCAGGGCCACACACTGCTGGCCCGGGGTGAAGATGGGGACCACGTCCTGGAGGACCGTCCGGTTTTCCTGGGTGATGGCTTTGATATCCCGGACGGGGGCCTGGAGGGCCAGGGCGTGGAAGACGGCGGGCTCCTTTTCAGGGGTGGCGAATTGGCCGGTGACGTTCTCCCGATAGGCGCTGCCCGCGGTGGAGGGGCGGGCGTGGGCGACCACCACGGCCCGGCCATCGGGGAGGGGGCAGTCGATGAAGACGTCGGCCCGGGAGAGCTCGGCCATCAGGGGGAGTTGGGCCTGGAGGGCCTCCAGCTGCTGGATGGCCTCTTCGGTCAGGCCGGTCATATCCTGGCAGAGCTGTCTCAGCATGGGCTCTCCTCCTTGGTCAGAACGGCCCGCAGGGCTTTGGCGGCCTGTTCGGTGGTCAGGTTGTGGGCCTTGGCATAGGTGGTGATGTAGAGATAGGCCCGCTGGTCGGTCATGTTTTTCCGGGCCATGAGCAGGGCCTTTACCGGCTCCACGTCGCTGCCCCGGGCGGCCTGGTCCAGAATCCGCTGGGCCAGGGCGGCCACGGTGACGCGCTTGTCCATGGCGGTTTTGCGCATACGCCGGTAGGCCTCGGCCTCGGAGCAGCCCTGGGACTGGGCCAGCAGCTGCTGGGCCTTGTGAATCTGCCGCTCCTCCCGGACCCGCCGCTGGGCGGCCTGGGCCTCCTGACGGCTTTGGCGCAGGCGCTGGCTCTGGGCCAGGGCCACCTGGATGGTGGGAAGGAGGGATTTTTGGTCGATGGGCTTGACCAGATACCCCGTGACCCCCGCCCGGCTGGCCCGGTCGATGATCTCCCGGTCGCTGAAGGCGGTGAGGAGGATGACGCAGCCGGCCAGGTCCTCCTCCAAAATGGTCTCCGTGGCGGTGAGCCCATCGAAGACAGGCATCCGCACATCCATGAGAACCACGTCGGGGCGGAGGGAGCGGCAGAGCTCAATGGCGTCAAAGCCGTCGGCGGCCTCGCCCGCCACGGTGAAGCCCAGCTCCCGGAGCATGTCGGAGAGGTCCATGCGGGTAATGGGCTCGTCGTCTACAATAACCACAGTATTCATAGTCGTCTCCCTTCTGTTTTTGTGAGGCCCTTGGGGAAGAATTGACCCCGCCTTGCCTTTGGTGTTATGATAAAATAAAGCCAAGGGGACGTTTAGGATCTGATAAAATCAAAATAGCACATTTCAACACAGTTTACAATCTTTTTCTTTTGGAATATTTCTGGAAAATTAGGGTGCGCCAGGAGGTGCGAACAATGGAAGGAAAACGAATGACACTGACAGCGGGCAGGCGGATCTTGAACAAGGAGCTGTGCGACAAGCTGGTTCAGTCCGCCAGCCTGACCATCAACTGCAACGTACTCATCACCGACGAAACGGGGTACGTGATCTCCAGCAACGACCAACAGCGGGAGGGGTCTCTCCACGAGGCCTCTCTGGAAGTGATCCAGGCCCGGCACAAGATCTATCACGACAAATCGGCGGCCATGCGCCTGGTGGGGACTATGCCCGGCATGACCATCCCCCTCTTTTTGGAGGACGCGGTCATCGGCACCATTGGGATCACCGGTTCCCCCCAGGAGATCTCCCGCTACGGAACTCTGATCCAGCAGATGGCCCAGGTCTTTCTGGCCTTTTACAGCCAGCAACAGACCTCGGCCCAGATGGACTACCGAAAGCTGCGGCTGATCCGGGAGATTATGACCTTTGACAAGCGAATCCACCAGCCGGAGGAGGTCTACAACATCGCCTATGAGATGGGGATCGACCTAAACCTGCCCCGGGTAGGGATTTTGGTCAAGCACATCGCCCCGGAGGGGGAGAGCGCCGAAACGGAGGAGGCGGACCTGTTGAGCGGACGGCTGCGGGAGCGGCTGGCGGGCAGCTTTCCCGGGGAGCAGGATATTATCTGCCAGATGAACGACACGGAGTTTGCGGTGCTGGCCCGCCTGCCTGAGGGAAAGCAGGGGGACGAGAGGGACCGGCTGCTGGAGACCTGCCGCGCCCTGGAAAAAACTGCGGGAGAGGAGGGACTTCGGCTTCAGATCGGCCTGGGTGGTCCGGTGGATTCCCTGGAGGGGCTGCGCCGGTCCTATGAGGACGCCGGGTTTGTGGTCAGGATTCTCCAAAGCCGGGGGCCCGTCCAGGGGTGCCTGCCTGTGGAGGATCTGATTTTGGAAAAACTGGCGGCCTATCTGCCCGAGGAGCTCTGCCGGGAGTTGGAGACCGGCCTGTACAAAAAGATCTTTGAGAGCAGAAAGCGGGAGGAAGTCCTGGAGACCGTGGATCACTGGTGCCAGCAAAAATTTCACTTTACCGACACCGCGCAGGCCCTGCACATTCACAAAAGCACCCTGGCCTACCGGTTCCGGCGGATTCAGGAGAACTATGGCCTGGACCTGTATGATTTTCAGCGTGTGATGGCCCTGTATCTGCTCCACCTGCGGCACAAACTGAACTGACAGGGCGGGGAATCTTTGGAATTTTCTTGAAAAATTGCTGATTTTTATCAACAAAACGTAAAGATTACGGCGTTTGGTCGGAAAAATGTGGATTCGGTCCGATGACGGGCAGGGGAAATCATCCCTTTCGCAGGATGAAAATGGGGGAGCAATATGATAACCTTATGATAAACCCACAAAGAGATGATGGGAAATCGGACAACTACTTATTGAAAATGCGAATGACTGAAGCATGACATAAGCGGTTCGACCAACGCAACGAAAGGAATGAATGTTTCATGACTCCCAAGAAAATCGCGGTTTTGGGCGGCGGCAACGGCGCGCATACCATGGCGGCGGAATTTGCCCTGAAAGGTCACACTGTGAACCTGTACGAAATGCCCCAGTTCAAAAACAACATGAAAAAGGTTTTTGAAACCAAGACGATTAAGCTGCAGGGCAACATCAAGGAGCTGCAGGGACCTGTGGAACTGAACATGGTCACCGACGATATCGCCGCTGCCGTGGAAGGCTGCCACTATGTCTGCATCGTGGCCCCCGCTTTCTCCCACGCCGGCTACGCCAAGCTGCTGAAGGGCCACCTGCACAAGGATCAGATCGTGGTGACCTTCCCCGGCGCTTTCTCTGCCCTGGTGCTGAAGAACGTGTTCGGCGATGACGAGGACTGCCCCATTTTTGCCGATGCCAACAACCTGCCCTATGACTCCCGCCTGGTGGAAAAGGGCTCTGACACGGTGAACGTCTTTGGCCGCAACCCCATCAACATCGCGTTCCTGCCCGCCGACAAGGGCCCCGAGCTCATCGACGAGATGCGGGAGGACCTCTTCCCCTTCGAGAAGATCTACCATGACGTGCTGGAGTGCGGCCTGGCCATCGTGAACCCCGACTGGCACGCCGGCCCTGTCCTCTTCAACATCTCCCGGATCGAGAGCCCCCAGGTGAGCTTCTACCTGTATGAGCACGGCTGGACCCCCTCCGCCTGCCGCCTGAACATCGCCATGGACAAGGAGCGCAAGGCCCTGGGCAACGTGCTGGGTTACAACCTGCGGCCCATGGAGGACTTTGCTGGCCGTCCCGACGACTATGAGTGGACCTGGGAAGACCTGTATAAGGAAGGCCACGGCTCCATCGGCCTGACCCCCATCTGCGGCCCCAACGACATCAACAGCCGTTACCTCACCGAGGACATCCCCTATGGCCTGGTGCCCTGGGCTGCCATCGCCGAGGCAGTGGGCGTGCCCATGCCCCTGACCAACGGCTTTATCGACATCATCAACGTGGTCCACGAGAAGGACTGGCGCGCCGAAGGCTGCGGCCTGGACGAGCTGGGCATCGAGGGCCTGGACAAGGAAGCACTGCTGCACTACGTGCGCACCGGCAAGAAGTAAGGAAGACCGAAAAACTCCTTCCCAGGCCGGAACAGGCAGTGTGATGGGAGCTCTGGCGATTTCCCATCCGAGGAAAGCTCGGCGCCGGCTCTGCATCCATTCTGAGAGAAAAGGAGGCCGTTATGGCAAAGATCATTCGCAACTGGGGCTATATGGGCCCCAACACCCCCAACCGGAGGTATGACACCACAGAGGGTCAGCTGATGAATGGTTTTCCCATTGGGATTCTTCAGCTGTGGGCCCATCTGCCCTTCTTCCCGGGGAATGTGTCCAACGCCTATACCTATGACTTCCCGGTGAAATTCCTGGAGGTCAAGGGCTCTGGCATCGACAACATCCTGGCGGGGGATATGTCTCTGGTGGACAACATCGTGGCTGCCGCCAAGCAGCTGGAAATGGACGGCTGCCGGGCCATCTGCGCCAACTGCGGCTTCTTCGGCCATTACCAGAAGATTGTGGCCGACCAACTGGACGTGCCCTGCTATCTCTCCTCTATGGTCCAGGTGCCCTGGGCCCTGGTGGGGCTGAAGTCCAACCAGAAGCTGGGCATTATGACGGCCAACAAAAACACCCTGACGCCCTCCCTGTTTGAGGCCTGCGGCATCAGCGAGGAGATGCGGAAGCGGTGCGTGGTCTACGGCGCCCAGGATGAAGAGGAGTTTCCCAATATCCTGACCGGTCACGGCGGCCTGGATTATGACAAGGTGGGGGACGAGCTCTCTGCCATCGCCCACCGCATGGTGGAGGAAAACCCCGACATCGGCGCCATCCTGCTGGAATGTACGGATATGCCGCCCTATGCCCACCGGCTGCAGGCGGAGTTGAACCTACCCATTTATGACGCCATCACGCTGATTAAATATGTGAAGTCAACGGTGACCCAGATGCCCTATTACGGCTTCCTGTAACACAGATAATTCCAGGCGTCCGTACCAGACCCCAATCCTGCGGTGCGGACGCCTGAATTATAAAGATTCGCACGATCCTGTCTCATCCAACCCAAATTTGAAGGAGGTACACAAAATGAAAAAGCTCAGAAAAATCATCAGCCTTATGCTCGTATGCGCCATGGCAGCGGTTCTCCTGGCCGGCTGCGGCGGCGAGCCCAGCACCAGCTCCGGTCAGGAAGGGGAGTCGACCGAGGGTAAGACCTACGAGCTCCGTCTGGCCACCCTGTATCCCGCCGAGCACGAACTGACCGTTTCCGCCCAGGCTGCCTGCGATAAGATCGAGCAGGAGACCAACGGCGCGGTCAAGATCCAGATCTATCCCTCGGACCAGTTGGGTGACTACACTTCGGTCTATGAGGAAGTGATGAAGGGGACCATCGACATGACCATCAACACCATGGTCACCACCTATGACCCCACCCTGGAAATGCTGACCATCCCTTACCTGGCAAGCTCCTATGAGGAGGCCAAGGAAATCTACTGCAACCCCGACTCCTACTTCTTCCAGACAGTGCGTGAGCGCCAGGAAGCCCTGAACATTGAGACCCTGGGCATCTATATCTCCGGCGCCATGGGCGTGGGCGCTGCCAAGCACCTGGACAACGTGATGGACCCCACCGCCTCTAAGTCCGCCCTCATCCGGTGTCCCTCCATGGACTCCTACCTGTGGACCGCGGAAGGCTTTGGCTTCAATACTGTGACCATCGCTTACAGTGAACTCTACACTGCCCTTCAGACCGGCGTCTGCGACGGCTGGGTCGGCGGCGGCGCTTATGTCAACTACGTCAGCTTCCGCGACGTGCTGGATTACTTCTGCGACGCCCGCTATATCTATGAGAACATCGTCTGCATCATGAACAAGGACCTCTTCGACGGCATGCCCGCTGAGTATCAGGAGATCATCCAGAAGGCCTTTACCGAGTCCACCTATTCCTTCACCGATCAGATGGAGGCCCTGGACAACAAGGCCATGGAGGATATGGCTGCCATGGGCATCGAGATCTACTCCCCCACCGAGGAAGAGTATGAGACCATGCGGGCTTACTTCAAGGAGAACGTCTGGCCCAAGTATGAGAACACCCTGGACGCCAGCGTGTATCAGGCTCTGATCACCAACGGCATGCGCGCCGCCGCATAAGGCTCCCTAAAGGAGGAACCGTGTTATGAAGATCATGGCAAAAATAGAAAATAGCATAGTGTTCCGGGCTCTGCTGAAGGTTGAAGTCGCTGTTTTGATCATCACCAGTGTGCTGGCCGCGGCCTTTGTGTTCGCCGGTGTGTTCCTGCGCTATGTCCTGAAAAGTAACTTTTTTGGCCAAGAGGAAATCCTAACCGTGGTGGCCATGTGGCTGTACTGGATGGGTGGGATCTACGGCACCTATGAGAACTCCCATATTAAGGGTGACCTGCTGTCCTCGGCGTTTAAGTCTCCCAAGGCAAAGAAAACCATTGAACTGGTCATTTTGGTGGTCAGCTTTGTGGTCATTCTCGTCTTCTGCATTTGGGGCTGCCAGTATATGCAGTTCAACCTGACCTTCAAGTCGGTGACCACCGGCCTGAAGATTCCCATGTATCTGTCTCAACTTCCGTTGCTAGTGGGCTTCATTATGATGGAGCTGTACACGGTGTTCCACATTTTCCGCGTGGCCACCGACAAGCACTTTGGAGAACCCAAGGAAACGGATGTCTTACCCGAAGGAGGTGACGCCTGATGGAACTTGTGATTGCCCTTTTGATCCTGCTGGTGACCATCGTCATTGGCGTCCCGGTGGTCTATGCCTTCGGCGCCACCACCATTTGGCTGGTGCTGTCCCTGGGCTTTGACGCGTCCTTCGTCTTCACCACCATTTACAGCAAGATGAACAGCTTCGTCCTGCTGGCCATTCCCCTCTTCATCATTCTGGGCGGAATTATGGAGAAGGGCGGCGTAGGCAGCGCCCTGGTAGAGTTCGTGGAGGCCTTTACTGGCCGCATCAAAGGCGCCCTGTGCGCTGTGGCCGCTGTGGCCTGCGCTGTCTTCGGCTCCATTTGCGGCAGCGGCGCGGCTACCCTGTCCTGCATCGGCTCCATTCTGGCGCCCAAGATGCGGGAGCGGAAATATCCCATGGGTGTCTGCGCGGCGGTGCTGGCCTGCGCGGCCCCCATCGGGATGCTGATCCCTCCCAGCTCCATTCAGATCCTGTTTGCCTGGGCGGGGAATCTGTCCGTGCTGACCTGCTTCCTGGCCACCGTGGTCCCCGGCATCATTCTGACCATCCTTATCTCCATTGTGGGGATCATTATGTGCCAGAAGTATCCCGACGTGGTGGTGAGCGAGCGGCTGCCGAAAAGGATCTGGCTCCGCCGGACGGGAAAATCCACCCTGGGCGCCATCCCGGCCCTGATTATGCCCGTGATCGTGCTGGGCGGCATTTACGGCGGCTACATGACGGCCTCTGAGGCCGCCGGCGTGGCCATTGTCTATGCCATCCCCGTGAGTATCTTCATCTACAAGGGACTGAAGATGAAGGAACTGGGGCACACCTTCCGGGAGGCCGCCACCACCACCGGCGTCATCATGGTGATGCTGGGCACCATCATGGTGGTCAGCCGCATCCTGGTGATGAACAACGTGCCCATGAAGATTCTGGACGGCCTGATGATGATCTCCGGCAACAATAAGTACATCATCCTGCTGATGATTAACATCTTCATGGTCATCATCGGCATGCTGATGGACGACGTGAGCGGCACCCTGCTGCTGGCCCCCATCCTGCTGCCCATCGGCACTGCCCTGGGACTGAGCCCCTACCACGTGGCGGCCATCCTGGGCGTCAACTTGGGCATGGGGAATGTGACACCGCCCACGGCGCCCTTCCTGTACCTGGGCGGGCGGATCTGCAAGGTGGACACCAAGGCCATGATGAAGCCCATGCTGCTCATCCTGCTCTTCGCCTATCTGCCTACCCTGATCCTGACGACCTATGTCCCCGACATCTGCCTCTGGCTGCCCAGACTGATTATGGGCGAGGTCTGATCGGAAGAAAACCCTATACTGTCTCAAAGAAACGCCCGGCAGATCTGCCGGGCGTTTCCATTGCCGGGAAGCAGAGGAGGGAGAAGGGCACTTTGGGGCAGGGTCTTTATTTAGATAAGGTATCCCGGCGCTTCCTAACAAACAGGAAGGTGAGGAGCGTGCTCAGAAGATCCGCAATGGGCTGGACCAAAATCACACCTGTCAGGCCAAAGAGGGCGGGAAGCAGGGCGACCAGGGGGAAAAAGAAGATTCCCTGCCGGCTCAGGCTGAGGATGCTGCCTGCCGCGCCCCTCCCCACGGCCAGGAAAAGAGAGGCGTACACCATCTGAAAGCCAAAGGGAATGAAAGACAGACCGTTCAGGACCAGGGCCTTGCCGGCCAGGGAGACCATCTCCGGGTCAGTGCCGAAGAGGGAGACGATGGAGATGGAAAAAAGCCCCAGCACCAGGGCGCCCAGCAGGCAAAAGCCTGTGGACCATAGCAGGCAGAGGTCGATGGATTTCTTGAGCCGGCGGAACTGCCGGGCCCCGTAGTTGTATCCCGCGAAGGGCTGGAAGCCCTTGAGAAACCCAAAGACAACATAGGTGGCCACCGCCATGACCCGGCTCACCGCCCCCATGGCGGCCACGGCGTAGTCTCCATACCTCTTGGCCTGGGTGTTGATGAGACCCATGGAGGCACTGGAAAGGAGCTGGAACAGCAGGACAGGCACCCCGATTTTCAGAATCTCCCGGTAGAGGGCCTTGGAGGGGGAAAAGGCGTGGAGAGAGAACCGCAGCACGCCCTTTCTCCGAAGAAGGTACCCCAGGTAAAGACCGGCGCTGAGGCACAGGGAGAGCACCGTGGCCACAGCAGCGCCCTGGATCTCCAGGTTCAGACCGTAGATGAAAATGGGGTCCAGGACCACGTTGGCCAGGCTGCCGGTGAGCATGGACAGCATGGTAAACCGTGTGGCCCCCTGGGCGGTGAGCAGGTTGTTCATGGTCACGGTGAACACGTTGAGCAGGGAGCCAGCCACGTAGATTCTGGCATAAGCTCTGGCATAGGGCAGGATGGTGGCCGTGGCGCCCAACCCGGTCAGAATGGGGTCGAGGAAGCACAAGATCCCGGCGATGCTGACCCCGCCTACCAGGAGACTGGTGAACAGGGCGGTGGAGGCGGTTTGGTTGGCCCGGACCAGTTCCCCCTGGCCCAACAGCCGGGAGAGATAGGATGCGGCCCCAGCCCCAAACATCATGCCCAGGCCGATGACGATTTGTACGATGGGGAAGACCACGGAGACCGCGCCCATTTGAGCCAGTCCCAGTCCGCCCACGAAGTAGCCGTCAATGGCGTTATACAGGGCGGAGAGGAGCATGCCTACCATGGTGGGCAGCCCCAGCTTCAGCAGGGCGGTGGGGACCGCTGCCCGAGCCAACAGATCAATGCGGGTGGTGTTGTCTGTCATCAGAATGACCTCCTAAGGAAAATTGAATTGAGATTCAAGATTGTTCAATAAAAAAAGGAATTGGTTTCAAAGACCAATTCCTGACAGATACATTTTTGATAGCTTTTCCAGGAGCGAGACCGCCCACTCCTTTCCCTGGTAGTGGTACATGATTTGCAGCAGACCGTCCACAAAATTGCTGGCGATGATGTGCAGAAACAGGCTGTCAGCGTCCTCCGGTGGGTGGGCGTTCAGATGGGCCTCAATGTCGCCGATCAATTTCTCCTTTTCTCCGGCATATTTGGTGCCCGCGCTTTTGTCCATGAGCAAAATAAACTCCCGGTGGTGGTCAAAGAGGTTGAGCAGGCAGCGGATTTCCCCCTTGCTCAGACCGTAGACCTCGTTGCCCGTGTGCTTGCTGGGGGAGGGGCTGCCCTCCGATAGCACCCGCTGCCAATCATAGAGGACGGGGAGGAGGACGGCGTCGAAGAGGGCTTCCTTATTCTTATAGTAGGAATAGATCAGCCCCGTCGGGACTCTGGCCCCTTCCGCGATCCTGCGCATGGCGGCGGCGGAATAGCCTTGTTCAAAAAATTCCTCCAGAGCGGCGGCTTGAATCCGCGCCCGGATTTCCTCTTTCAGTACCTGTGGCATGAGTATTGCTCCAATCTTGAATATAAGTTCAATTATAAGGTCAGCCAGGGCCTTTGTCAAGGCTCCGGGGAGACAATTTACCGGGGTGATTCCCTTTATATGCAAGAATTCTTGTAGAAATGAGAACGTTTTTTTGATAAAATTGACGGAATCCGTTGCGGATTGGAAGAAAATTAGTTATAATATTTAGTAAACTTTCAAAAGCAGAGGGGCTTCTTGTGAGGGTCTATTGACTTGTCACCTGTTTGGGCATATAATAAGACGGCTTTCACAAGTGAGCATCCCAGGCCCAAAGAGGAAGGGGCCTGCTTGATTTCTGGGCGGAGGAGCTGCCCTATCAAAGAGAACAGAGGATCTTACCATGAACACAAATAAGAAGCTGAACATGACCATGCTGTGTGACTTTTATGAGCTCACTATGGGCAATGGATATTTTAAGGCCGGCTATAAGGATCGGATCACCCACTTTGATCTGTTCTTCCGCAGCGTGCCCGACAAGGGGGGCTATGCCATTGCGGCGGGGCTGGAGCAGGTGATTGAGTACATCGAGGACCTCCACTTTGAGCCGGAGGATATTGAATATCTCCGGAGCCGGAAGATGTTTGACGAGGGCTTTTTAGAGTATCTGGCAAACTTTCAGTTTACCGGCGATATCTTCGCGGTGCCCGAGGGAACCCCGGTCTTCCCCAACGAGCCCATCCTGACTGTCCGGGCTCCCGCCATCCAGAGCCAGTTGCTGGAGACCTTCCTGCTGCTGACCATCAACCACCAGAGCCTCATCGCCACCAAGGCCAACCGGATCGTCCGGGCCGCCCGGGGCCGGGCGGTGCTGGAGTTCGGCTCCCGCCGGGCCCAGGGGGCCAGCGGCGCCATTGACGGCGCCCGGGCCGCCTTCATCGGCGGCTGCAAGGGAACGGCCTGCACCATTTCCGACCAGCTTTACGGCGTCCCTGCCGGGGGCACCATGGCCCACGCCTGGGTGCAGACCTTCGACACCCAGTATGACGCCTTCCGGACCTATTGCGAGATCTATCCCGACAACCCTGTTTTGCTGGTGGACACCTACCACACCCTGAAAAGCGGCATCCCCGACGCCATCCGGGCCTTCAACGACGTCCTCAAGCCCAAGGGCCTGACCAAGTGCGGCATCCGCCTGGATTCCGGCGACATGGCCTATCTCACCCGGAAGGCCCGCCAGATGCTGGACGAGGCCGGCTGGACGGACTGTAAGATTACCGTTTCCAATTCCCTGGATGAGATTATCATCCAGGACCTGCTCATTCAGGGGGCCCAGATCGACGCCTTTGGCGTGGGCGAGCGGCTGATCACCGCCCGCAGCGAGCCCGTCTTTGGCGGGGTATATAAGCTGGTGGCCTATGAGGATGACAAGGGCAACGTGATCCCGAAAATTAAGCTCAGTGAAAACGTGGCCAAGATCACTACGCCCCAGTATAAAAAGGTCTACCGCCTTTTTGCCAACGAAAACGGCAAGGCCATCGGCGACTGGCTCTGTACCTATGATGAGACGGTGGAGAGCAATCAGAACCCTGACGGCAGCCTGACCATTTTTGACCCCGACGCCACCTGGAAGAAAAAGACCATCAACAATTTCACCGCCAGAGAACTTCAGAAGCCCATCTATCTGGGGGGTAAGCTGGTCTATGACATGCCTACCCTGGAAGAGATCCAAACATACTGCGAGGAGCAGATGGACACCATGTGGGACGAGGTGAAACGGTTTGACAACCCCCACAACTATTATGTGGATCTGTCCCAGAAGCTGTGGGACATTAAATACGACCTGCTGACCCACCATAAGTGAGGGCGGAACAGGAAGAGGCAGCGCCGTGGAGAGGAGCGTGACGAGGATGAAGGCAGAGGAACGAAGAAAGCGGATTGCTGAGACCCTGACGGCAGACCAGCCCATCAGCGCCACGGCTTTGGCGGGGCGGTTTTCCGTGAGCCGGCAGATCATTGTGGGGGATATCGCCCTGCTGCGGGCCGCCGGGCTGGATATTGTCGCCACCCCCCGGGGCTATAAGCTGGGGGAGACCGCGGGCCTGCTGCGGGCGGTGGCCTGTATCCACACCGGCCAGGAGCTGGAAACCGAGCTGCTGACCATGGTGGACAACGGCTGCACGGTGATCGACGTGGTGGTGGACCACCCCCTGTATGGACAGATCACCGGTCAGCTCAGCCTGGCCTCCCGGTACGATGTAAAGCAGTTTGCGGAAAAGGCCAGAAACGCGGCCCCCCTGTCCTCCCTGACCGACGGCGTGCACATCCACAACCTCCGCTGCCCCGATGAGGAGGCCTACCGGCGGGTGTGTGCCGACCTGGAAAAGCTGGGGATTCTTTACACCCAGAAGAGCCAGTGAAGGCAAGAGGGGATTGACAAGCCCCTATAAAGAGATTACAATAGACGTCACATGTGTCAAGACATATGTGACGTCTATTTTTATGAAATGGAGACAAAAGAGTATTATGGAAGGATTTCGCGCGTTTCTCCGGCGGAAGGACATTGTCTTTTCTGCCAAACGGTATGGGGTGGACGCCCTGGGGGCTATGGCCCAGGGGCTTTTCTGCACCCTGCTGGTGGGGACCATCCTCAACACCCTGGGGACCCAGTTCCACATCGGCTTTCTCACGGCCACGGTGGTCACGGTGGGGACGGGGGAGGCCGCCACGGCCTACACCGTCGGCGGCCTGGCTTCTGCCATGGTGGGCCCTGCCATGGCGGTGGCCATCGGCGCGGCCCTGCGGGCGCCGTCGCTGGTCCTCTTCTCCCTGGTGCCGGTGGGCTTTGCCACCAATGTGTTAGGGGGCGCCGGCGGCCCCCTGGCGGTGCTGGTCATCGCCATCATCGCCGCCGAGTGCGGCAAGGCCGTGTCCAAGGAGACGAAAATCGACATTTTGGTGACCCCCATCGTCACGGTGCTGGTGGGCGTGGGGGTGGCCTATCTGGTGGCCCCGCCCATCGGCACGGCGGCTTCCTGGGTGGGCAATCTCATCATGTGGGCCACGGAGCTCCAGCCCTTCTTTATGGGAATTCTGGTCTCCGTGATTGTGGGGATCGCCCTGACCCTGCCCATTTCCAGCGCAGCCATTTGCGCAGCCCTGGGGCTGACCGGTCTGGCCGGCGGGGCGGCAGTGGCCGGCTGCTGCGCCCAGATGGTGGGCTTTGCCGTCCTTTCCTTCCGGGAGAACCGGTGGGGCGGGTTGGTGTCTCAGGGGTTGGGGACCTCTATGCTCCAAATGGGGAACATCGTCCGCAATCCCCGGATCTGGATTCCCCCCACCCTGGCCTCCGCCATCACCGGGCCCATTGCCACCTGCCTCTTCCGCCTGGAGATGAACGGCACGCCGGTGTCCTCCGGTATGGGGACCTGCGGCTTGGTGGGACCCATCGGGGTGTACACCGGCTGGGTGGACGGCGTGGCCAACGGCCTGCGGGCCTCCATCAACGGGATGGACTGGCTGGGGCTGGTGCTCATCTGCTTCCTGCTGCCCGGTGTCCTCACCTGGCTCATCGGAATTCCCTGCCGGAAAGCCGGTTGGATTCAGCCTGGCGACCTGAAACTGGAGCAGTGACCGGGCGGAAAAAAGGGCTGCCCCAGGGGGGTGCAGCAGAAATTGGTTTCTTGAGAAAAATTTGGGGTTGGAACTGTTGTGTTTGTGTACAAATATGACAAACGCAATTGATGCAAAACCAAAAAATTTTCAAGAGATTGGACAAAATGCTTGAAAAATGAGAGAAAAAGGTAGATACTATCCCTATGGCATCAGCCTCATCTCTAAGAGAGAGTTTAGAACACCAAAGGAGGAATCCCCTGATGAAAAAGATGATCGCTCTGTGTATGGCTGCGCTTATGTCTCTGGCTCTGCTGGCCGGCTGTTCTTCCGCCGACCCCAACAACCCCTATGGTCAGGAGCCTGCGCCTGCCAACGGATCTTCCACCTCTTCCGTCCTGGTA
Organism: Clostridiales bacterium; assembly: GCA_022764045.1. Taxonomy (GTDB): domain Bacteria; phylum Bacillota; class Clostridia; order Oscillospirales; family Oscillospiraceae; genus Evtepia. The sequence goes on from JALERU010000058.1 coordinate 64,492, forward strand.
GACGAACAGCTGTGAGAAGTTTTTGAGACGAAAAAAGGTCCGACAGAATGCTCTGCCGGACCTTTTTTTCAGTTGTCATATCGTAACCCCATGCGTGCGGCGGGAAGGAGAAACTCAGTCCTGGTCAACAATGATGCCGTAGCCGCCGTCCTTGCGCTGATAAACCACCGAGAAAGCGCCGCCCTCGTCTTCGTTGCGGAAAGCGAAGAAGGTGTGACCAACCAGGTTCATCTGCAGAATGGCCTCCTCAACGCTCATCGGACGGAAGAAGAACCGCTTGGTGCGGACCAGCTGGTAGGAGGGCTCTTCCTCTTCGTCGGACTCGGGAACAAAATAGGCCTCGTCGGGGAGGGACTCGAAAGCTTCCTTCCGCAGACGCTTTTCCAGGCGGGACTTGTTCTTGCGAAGCTGGCGCTCGATAGAGGCCACAGCGGCGTCGATGGAGACAAACATGTCGGAAGTGCTCTCAGCCACACGGATGACCGTTGCACCGGAACGGATGGTGACTTCCAGAATATTGCGGCCCTTTTCCACGCTGAAGACGATGGAGGTTTCGGGCTCGGTCTGGAAGTAGCGGTCCAGCTTGCCGATCTTTTTCTCTGCATAGGTGTGCACACGAGTGGGGATGTTCACTTTTTTGTCGGTGAAGGTGAATTTCATGAATGTCAGCTCCTTTCGTAGAGGTAAGGGAGAGGAAATCCCTTCCTTACATGCACAGTATACCATGGCTTGCCGCAAAAGTCACGTTGTTTTTGTGAAAAATAGAAAGAAGATTGGAACCTATTGCCTTCGACGGAAAACGACGGGATACGCTCTTGACCGCTGGTAAAAAATGGTATATCATAAATTCCGGCGGAAGGTGTTGTCCGTCATGACATCGTTCATTCCATTCTCCTGCTTTGGCGCTTCCCAACGTTTTGGGAAGCGCCCCCTTTTTTACCGAGGGAGGGACAGATGAATCTCCGTCCCCTGGGGAGAGCTTTTCACAACGCCCACGGTACCCCCGTGGGCCTGGGCAATGTCCCGAACCAGGGCCAGCCCCAGCCCGGCGCCCCCCATGGCCCGGCTGCGGGATTTGTCCACCCGGACGAAGGGATCGAAGATGGCCTGCCAGTGCGCTGGGGGGATGCCGATGCCGGTGTCGGCCACCTGGAGCAGGGCCCGGTGCGCCTCGGTGCGGACCGTCACGGTGACAGTTCCGCCGGGGCGGTTGTACTTGATGGCGTTTTCCACCAGATTATAAATGGCCCGGTAAAGGAGCAGGTCGCTGCCAGTAAGGGTGGCGTCTCCCGGCGTTTGGAGCAGGGTGACGTCCTTTTCCTGAGCCACCTGGGCCAGGTCGCATAGGACCTCTTCTGTCAGGGCGGCCAGGGAGACCGGGTCGGTCCGCTGGACGGTGCCCAGCTCCGTCAGCTCCAGCAGGACGGAGACCAGGTGGGACAGGCGGTCTGTCTGGACCGCCACCATGGAGAGGGCCTCCGCATACTCCTGGGGGGTAGGGTCGGCCCGCTTTTGAAAGACCTCCAGCTTGGTTTGCAGAACCGCCAGGGGGGTCCGCAGCTCGTGGGCGGCGTTGGCGGAGAACTGGCGCTGGGCGGTAAAGGCCTGATCCAGGCGGACCAGCATTTCATTGAAGGTGTGGGTCAGGCGGGCGATCTCATCTCGGGCCTGGGGCTGGGGTAGGGGCTCGGAGAGGTTTTGTACCTGGACCTGCTCCATGTGGCGGCTGAACTGCCGCAGGGGCTTCAGCGCCCGGCCGGCCAGAAAATAGGTGACGGCGCCTCCGGCCAGGATGACCCCCAGGGTGGCGGCGATACTCTGGGATCGGAAACTGGATTTGGCCCGGCGCAGTTGGTCGGCCAGATCGGGATAAAAGTCCAGGGGGCTGACGTCCACCACCAGGGTTTCCTGGCCCTCGGGCACGATTTTTAGGATGTAGCTTTCCATTCCATCCATTTGGGCCGCGGCGGAGACCCCTAAAAGCAGGTTCAGCAGCAGACAGGCTCCGGCCATCAGGGCGGCGGTGAGCAGGGTCAGCCGCCATTGGAGGGTGCAGCGTTTCATGGCGTCGGCCCTCCGATCAGATAGCCCTGGCCCACCTTGTTTTGAATGGGGTCATAGCCCAGGACGGCCCGGAGCTTTTTCCGCAGGGAGGAGACAAGGACCCGATTGGAATTGCTGAAGCTGTTGCCGCTGCCGTCCCACAGGTGCTCCAGCATCTCCTCCTGGCTGATGATCCGGCCCTGGTGGAGCAAAAGGTATTCCAGTAGACCGGCCTCCTTCCGGGTGAGGGAGAGAGGCTGGCCCTTGGCCCAGGCCAGGCGGGATTTGGTGTCGAACGCCAGCTCTCCCCACAGCAGGCAGGGGGCCTGCTGAAGAAACTTCCGGCGGGTCAGGCTGCGGACCCTGGCCTCCAACTCCTCAAAGTGAAAGGGCTTGGTGAGGTAGTCGCTGGCCCCGGCGTCCAGGCCGTCCACCTTGTCCCGAATCTGCCCCCGGGCGGAGAGGATGAGCACGGGGGTCTCCCGGTCCCCGGCCCGCAGGCGGCGGAGGAGAGACATGCCGTCCAGGCCGGGCAAATTCAAATCCAGCAGGATCAGATCATAGGACTCCGTTTCCAGCAGGTCCAGGGCTTCCAGCCCGTCTCCCCGGGTGTCTACCTCATAGCCGTCCAGCCGCAGCCCCTCGGCGATGGAGGCGCAGAGCTCGGTTTCATCCTCAACAATCAGCAAGCGCATGGGGCGATCCCTCCTTTTTTAACAGTATAACATATCCGGCATAAAATTTTTGTTAACAGGGCAAAAAGAGTCCCTTTCTTAACAGAGATTTTACGCCCGGTGTGGTACAATAGAGCCATCAAACGGATAAGGAGCTGACATTTTGATGGGTGAATCCAAAAAACGATGGGGCGCCGCCCTGCTGGCGGGCCTGTTGTGTGTGTCCATCCTGGGCGGGTGCGCCCCCAAGGAGAACGAAGAGACGGACCAGAACGGCCAGGTGGCCCAGGAGGGGACCTTCCGCCCTTCTGACAGCGGCATGACCGCAATGGACCGGTATGACTTCCCCTACATGGGCCTGTCCGCGGTCTTGCCCGCAGCCCTGCTGACGGGGATGGATGAGAAGACCGTGTCCATGCAGCCCGATCAGGCGGTGACCTCGGACGGTACCGCCCTGGTCTATGCCTTCCTCAGCTGGAACAAGCTGACCCCAGAGCAGCGGGACGCTGAGGTGGAGACCATGGGCGACGGCTATGACCGGTGGCTGAAGAGCCTGGAGCGGATCGGCACTCTGGGGGTCTATCAGGGCGACCAGGTGGAACAACTGGACCAGATCACCGGCTGTGACGAGCACCGGGCCCTGGGCCAGAGCGCCGACGGGGCGTACTATTATTACCTGAGCGTCAACACCAAGGCTCCGGCGGAGCTGGTTGCCCTGGTGCGCCAGGTGGAGGCCACCATCACGGACATGACGCCCTTCCAGGGAGAGTCCGCCTTCGCTGCACCCCAGAAGGACTTTACCGGGGACGCCGTGGGGCCGTTCACCACCCAGGACGTGAACGGAACGACCTACACCCAGGAGATCTTCCAGGGCTATGACCTGACCCTGGTGAACGTGTTCACCACCTGGTGCTCTCCCTGCGTGGCGGAGATCCCGGAACTGGAAAAGCTCCACCAGCAGATGGCCGACAAGGGCGTCAACGTGGTGGGCGTGGTGCTGGACGTGCTCAATGAAAAAGGGGAGATCGACCCCACCGCCCAGGCCAAGGCCCAGCAGTTGGCCCAGAAGACCGGGGCGACCTATCCCTTCCTGCTGCCTGACAGCACCTATTTTCATGGCCGACTGATGGGGATTGAGGCCTTCCCCGAGACCTTCTTTGTGGACAAGGACGGGAAGATCGTGGGCGAAACCTACAGCGGCAGCGCCGGCTTGGAGGAGTGGACCGCGGTGGTGGAGCAGGAGCTGGCCAACCTGAAGGGAGGGGCCCAATGAGCCGGCCCCTTCCCCGCTGGCTCGGCGGCGTGGCCGCCCTGGCGGGTCTGGCCATGATGGCCTATGGCCTGCACCGGGGGGAACTGGCTGTGGTCTTTACCAAGGCCGTAAACATCTGTTTGGAGTGTATTGGAATTGGCTAAAAAGAAACTGCAGCAGGGCCCCCGCCATGGGGTTCAGGTCCTGTGGGCTCTGCTGAGCAACAGTTACCTGATCGGGTTTGCCCAAGGAAAGATCTATAAGGGGAGCCTAAAGAATTTATGCGTGCCGGGGCTCAACTGCTATTCTTGCCCGGGGGCGGTGGGCTCTTGTCCTATCGGGTCCCTCCAGGCGGTGATCGGTAGCTGGAACTTTAAGTTCACCTTTTATGTGGCTGGCTTCCTGGTGTTTGTGGGGGCCATCATGGGCCGGTTCGTCTGCGGCTGGCTGTGTCCCTTTGGGCTCATCCAGGAGCTGCTACACAAAATCCCCCTGCCGAAAAAGATCAAGACCTTTCCTGGGGACAAGCTCCTGCGGAAACTGAAGTATGTGGTTCTGGTGGTCTTTGTGATCCTGCTGCCTCTGTGTCTGGTGGACGTGCTGGGTCAGGGCGCGCCTTATTTCTGCAAGCTCCTCTGCCCGGTGGGCTCGCTGGAAGGGGGCATTCCTCTGGTGCTGCTCAATGGGTCCATGCGCAGCGCCCTGGGGTGGCTGTATGCCTGGAAAAACCTGCTGCTGGCAGTGACGGTGGTGCTGTCCATCCTGATCTACCGCCCCTTCTGCAAGTATCTCTGCCCTCTGGGAGCCATTTACTCGGTGTTTAACCCCATCGCCGTGTTCCGTTACCGGGTGGATGAGGAGGCCTGCACCCACTGCGGCGCCTGCGCCAAAACCTGCCCCATGGAGGTAGACCCCGTGGAAAACGCCAACCACCCCGAGTGCATCCGCTGCGGCCAGTGCAAGGGTGTGTGCCCCACAGGGGCCTTGACTGCGGGCTGCTGGAACAAAACAGCAAGGGAGGCAAAACTCCCTGAAGAAACCGCCTGAAAAAATTTGTCCTCCACCATTGGTGGGGGACAAATTCTTTCAGGCGGGCAGGCCGGAGAAGTCAGCCCCGGACCCACACCATGGTCCACTCCGCCTCCCCGGTGGACGGGTCGATGCCTTGGGCTTGGATGGAGAACCCTTCCCGCCGGTAGAAAGCGGCGGCCCGTTGGTTTTTCTGGTAGACGTGGAGGGTCATGGTGGGATGGCTGGCTTTGAGATAGTCCAGCAGGGCCTTGCCGATGCCGGCGGAGCGGTGGGCCTTGTCCACAAAGAGACCGGCCAGGTAATTCCCTGTCATGCCGGCAAAGGCCTGGACACACCCGTCGGACGCATAGACCGACAGATCCGCCTGGGGAAGCTGCTGGGATACCAGGCCATAGTTTTCCCGCCAGTATGCCGGGGGGATAAAGGAATGGGCTTCCAGGTTCCCAGCCAACCACAGGGCGAGGACCCGGTGGAGGTCTTGGGGCTGAAAGGGTCGGATCATAGAGATATCTCCTTTTTGAAAGATAAAACAACGGAACGCAACTATTTTAGGGGCTGCGTCCCGTTGTTGTCGTGGGTGAGGTCTGTGCTGTCAGCAGGAGGTGGGCTCAGTATTTCATTTGAAACAAGGTCTGGCTCATAGCCAGCTTGTCCGGGCGGCTGTTTTGGAAGGTGACGGTACCGAAGCCGGAACGGGTGGTGCGCAGGCCGGCGGCGGCCAGCTGGCGGCGGAGCTGACGGGCGGTGCCGTCGCTGCCGTCGATGATGGCTACGGGGCGGCCGAAGTTCCGGGCGATGGCCTGGCGGACGAAGGGGTAGTGGGTGCAGCCCAGGACGATGTAGTCCACATTACAGTACCGGAAGGGGAGGAGGAGTTCCTGAAGATAGGCGTCCAGGATGGGACCGTCGAAGATGCCCTGCTCTACCATCTCTGCCAGGCCCTTGCAGGGCAGGGAGATCACGTCGGCCTGGTCGCAGAAGGCGGCGGCCAGCCGTTGGTACTTGTCCTCCCGGATGGTCAGGGGCGTGGCCATGACGATGACCGAGGAACTGTTATCTGCCTGGGCGGCGGGTTTCACCGCCGGCTCGATGCCGATGATGGGAAGCTCCGGGTGGGCCTGGCGCAGCAGCCCGATGGCGGCGCTGGTGGCGGTGTTGCAGGCTACCACCACGGCCTTGACCCCCTGGGCCAGGAGCCGGTCCACAGCGGCCACCGTCAGGCGGCGGACCTCCTCCAGGGGTTTTTCCCCATAGGGGGCGTTGGCGGAGTCGCCAAAAAAGAGAAAGTTTTCCTGGGGCAGCAGGGCCACGCAGGCCCGGAGCACGCTGATGCCTCCCAGGCCGGAGTCAAAGACCCCGATGGGGCGCTCTCGTTTTTCCAAATGGACTTCCTCCCTTCGACGTCTTCCCCCGGCGCGCCCGGAGGGGACGCTGGGAACTGTGTGGAGGTTATTATACCACCATTTTTCCCCATGCGCCACAGGATTTTTCGGGAAAGGGGACTCAACCGGGCGCAAAAAGACAGGCCGGGGCATAGAGTGAGGTGAGGGCGCTCCGCCCTCTTCCAGATCGTGCCGCCTTCCCGGCGGAGAAAGGAACCATGATGAAGCGTTACCAATGCAGCGACTTTGAACTGTCCGGACGCAGACCCGGGCCCCCGCCCGGCTGCTGCCCGCCCCAGTGCCCCCCACCCTGTCCCCCACCTGGTCCGGGGCCTTGTCCCCCCACCGTCCCTTGGCCGGAGCCCTGTCCGCCTCCTTGTGACAGCGGGTGCGTGCCCACCCCCTGGGTGCTGGGGGGCGTCTACCGGGCCGGCCAGCTGGTGACCCATGAGGGGTACCTGTATGTGGCCAATGTGGACCGGGCAGGAGGGGTGCCGGGCCAGTCCAGCGACTTCACCCTTCTGTCCACCCTGCAGCCCGTAGGACCCACCGGCCCTGCCGGCCCCACGGGTCCCACGGGACCTGCCGGACAGACCGGCGCCACCGGCCAGACCGGCCAGACCGGCGCCACCGGCGCTGTGGGGCCCACGGGCCCCACGGCCGCCGGAGCAGATGGACAACGAGGGGGTGAAAAACCGAGAAAACAGGGGAAATTTGGTGCGCTTTTGATGCAGAACATCCCGTACAATATATTAACTTTACTATGTGCTTTTTTAGAGTGCAGGGGAATTGATCTGGAAGGTGATATGGGTGAAACAGGCCATCAGTTGGTTTCTTGTGTTTATGATCGTTTTTTCCTCCGCGTCGTTGCTCCGCAACCCGGACGGGCGTGAGGAGGAATGGGAAAACCCTTATATCGACGTGACCCAAGACCTTTGGAGCTACCAGTATATCACGGAGCTCAACCGGGCCGGTGTTTTGCCCGACAGCGAGAAGTTCCAGGGGGATCAGCCGGAGACCCGAGGGAATCTGGCCCTCTATCTTTACAATATGGACAACGGCATTTTCAAGGATCGTCAGAAAGCCCGGAAAAAGAAAGAGAAAAAGGAAAAAAGGGAGAAAAAGCAGCGGGACACCGTTTTCACGCTGCCCTTTACCGACGTGCCGGAGGATGCCGTGTATTACGACGCGGTGTGTTGGGCCTATGAAAACGACCTGATGGGAGGGATCGACGAGACCACCTTTGGCCCGGAAAATATTCTGACCCGCCAGCAGGTGTGCACCATTCTGGCTCGGTTTGCCGCCTTGGAAGAGATCGCCATGGCCAAGGTGGTGGAACCTGACCAGTTTGAAGACTCCCTGTACATCCAGGAATATGCCCGCAGCGGTGTGACCGCCTGCCAGATGGCGGGGGTGGTGAAGGGCTATGACGACGGCTTTTTCTACCCCGACAACACCATGACCCGGGCCGAGTGCGCCACCGTGCTCTACCGGGTGATGATCGCGGCGGAGACGGAGCTGCCGGAGGGGAGCGAGACGGTGGACATGACCCCGGGGGCCTACGACAGCCTTTACGACAACTACCACGACATCACCTTCACCGCCCTGATCCCCGAATCCGAGGAGGGGCCGGTCACCTTCTTTGACCAGGCGGTCTTCATCGGCGACTCCATCTCTATGACCCTGGAGGCCTATTGCGGCGCCAGCGGCGCCCTGGGCGAGGCGAAATTCCTCTGCGCCGGCAGCATGAGCCCCACCAATATGCTCACCGGGCAGATTCTGCCGGAGTATCCCAAGGGCTCCGGCCAGAAGCCCGCCATTGAGGAGAGCGTGGCCGCCACAGGGGCCAAGGTGGTCTATGTGATGCTGGGCATGGATAACATCGCCTATGGCATCGAGAGATCTACCAACGATTATATGACCATCCTGAACAACATTCAAACCCGGAACCCCGGGGTCCAGATCATTGTCCAATCGGTGACCCCCATGGCTGATAAGAGCAAGAGCTATTCTGAAAAGCTCAACAACGAGAAGATCAACGCCTTCAACCAGAAGATGCAGGAATACTGCCAGGAAAACCGCTGGTACTACCTGAACGTGGCGGAGGCCTTCCGAGACGAGCAGGGCTTCCTGAAAAAGGAGTATTGCAGCGACTATGGCAAGATGGGTATGCACTTCACCTATGACGGCGCCAAGATCTGGGTCCAATATCTGAAAACCCACATTCCACAGAAATTGTTGTAACCAGTGAAAGGAGCGATTCCATGAAAACCTGGACGACCTTTGTTTTCGTCCTGTTGTTTCTGTTTACTTTGTCCGCCTGCGGCGCGCCCCCGGCGGCGGGGGGAGAGGAGGAGGTCCTCTTGACCAACGGCGAGAGCGGCGGACTGCAAGAGGAGCCCCCGGCCTTTGACCCTTTGGTTCCCGCCTCCCAGGCGGTGGACCCCCAGTGGTTTGCCGACGCGGCCTTTGTGGGCGACTCGGTGTCGGTGATGCTGGAACTCTATAACGGCAGCGCGGGCGCGCTGGGTACCCCGGCCTTTTTCTGCGCCGAGAGCCTGAGCCAGACCAACGCTCTGTCCTACACCGCCGGCAACCCCCGCCTGCCCGAGTATCCCAAGGGCTCTGGCCAGCGCCCGGCAGTGGCCGATGGAGTGGCCAGCTCCGGCGCGAAAAAGGTTTATCTCATGCTGGGGATGAATTGTATCTCCGGGGGTGTTGACAGAGCATGTCAAGATTTGGTAACATTGGTGGGTGAGATTCAGGCCAGATTGCCTGACACGGCCATCCTGATTGAATCCGTCACCCCCATGACCGCCGACAGCCCCCGGGCGGACGGCGCCTTGAACAACACCACAATCCAGGCCTTCAACGACCAGATGAAGCAGATCTGCCAGGAGAAGGAATGGTATTTCGTCAACATAGCCGAGGCGGTTTCCGATGAAAACGGATTCCTGCGGGCCGATTTCAGCGGGGACAAAGCCATGGGGATTCATTTCAATTACAGCGGCGCCGAGGCGTGGGCGAACTATCTTCTCACCCATGTGCCGGAGGCACTGAAGTAATATTTTGCCTTTGCGGCCCGGAATGGGGCCGCTGAGCAAACACCAGCGCGCAACTATTTTTTAGGAGGATGAATGAGGAAGTATGAAACGGTTATTATCTCTTGCAGCGATCCTGCTGACCCTGACCATGGTGTTATCCCTGGCCGCCTGTGGGGAGGAACCCGCACCGGAGGAAACGGACAACCAAAACCCCAGCAGCCAGACTGAGGTGACCGAGCCCCCCGCCGCTGGCGTGGACCTGGCCGCCCTGCGGACCCAGATCCTCACCGACTGCGGCCTGACCGACTATGTAGAGGTGGAGGCAGACCGTCTGACCGAGCTGTATGGCATTGACGCGGCCCAGGTGGCGGGCGCTTCCGGCTTCACCGCAATGACCGGGGCGGCCTTCCCTGATGAAATTATGATGGTCCAGGCCACGGACGAAGCCGCCGCGGCTGACGTGGCCGCCAAGCTGGAGGCCCGTCTGGGCGCCATCGCCGAGCAGGCCGCTTCCTATGACCCCGACAGCCAGGCTCTGGCTGAAAAGTGCGAGGTGGTCACCGACGGCGTCTATGTGGGACTGTTCTTCTCCTCCCACTATGACGAGATGGTCTCCGCCTTCCAGGGGGCCATTGCTTAAGGCCGCAAAATAAAACCCATATACCGACTGCCGGGCAATCGAAAGGACTGCCCGGCAGTCTTTCCAGGAGAATCCGATCATTATGGTTTTTTCAAGCTTACCCTTCCTGTTTCTGTTTTTGACGGTGGTGCTGCTGGTCAGCCATCTTTTGCCCTTCAAATTCAGAAACTTCTTCCTGCTTTTGGCCAATTTGGTCTTTTACGCCTATGGAGAGCCGGTCTATGTGCTCATTATGATTGGCTCCATCCTGGTGAACTTCTTCGCCGGGCTGCTGATGGACAAGCAGTCTTCCCGGGGCGGGCGACGGGCGGTGCTGGTGATCGGCATCGTGCTGAACCTGGCCGCCCTGGGGGTCTTCAAGTACGCAGGGCTCTTCGCAGATACCCTGCGGCACATCCCCGGCCTGTCCTCCCTGCCGACGGTGGACATCGCCTTGCCCATCGGGATTTCCTTCTACACCTTCCAGGCGGTGTCCTATCTCATCGACGTGTATTGGGACGACTGCGCGGCCTCTCACAATTTCATCAACTTTGCCTCTTACATCTCCCTCTTCCCCCAGCTGATTGCCGGCCCCATTGTCCGGTATAAAGACGTGAACGAACAACTGGTCTCCCGGAAGGAGACCCCCACCATGTTCAACTCTGGTGTGCGCCTGTTTGTGGTGGGCATGGCGAAAAAAGTGCTGCTGGCCAACCAGTTTGGCATGCTTTGGGACGCCATGTCCGCCGACCCGGTGGCCGCCGGGGCCCTGGGGGCCTGGGCGGGGGCCTGCGCCTATACGTTGCAAATCTACTTTGACTTTGCCGGCTACTCCGACATGGCCCGGGGCCTGGGGCGGATGCTGGGCTTTGAGTTCTGCATCAACTTCAACTACCCCTATATCTCCAAGAGCGTGACGGAGTTCTGGCGGCGGTGGCACATTTCCCTGTCTACCTGGTTCCGGGACTATGTATACATCCCCCTGGGGGGCAACCGCCGGGGCAAGGTCCGCCAGTGCGTGAACATCCTCATTGTGTGGGCCCTGACGGGCTTCTGGCACGGGGCGGGGTGGAACTTCCTCTTCTGGGGATTCTACTACGGCGTGCTCCTGCTGCTGGAAAAACTGCTGCTGGGGAAATACATCCGGCGGCTGCCGTCCTTCTTCCAGCATCTCTACGCCATGGTCATCGTCATCATCGGGTGGGTGTTCTTTGCCTCCCCCGACCTGTCCACGGCCCTGCACTACATCGGGGTGATGTTCTCCTTCTCCCCCGGCACTATGGGCGGGCTCTCCCTGGTGATGCCCTGGGTGGGCATGGCGGTCATCGGCGTGGTGGCATCCACCCCCTTGGCCAAAAACCTGTGGGAAAAGGCCCGGGACAAAAAGGCCATGCCCCTGGTGGAGGGCCTGCTGTGCCTGGCCGCTCTGCTGCTGTGCACCGCCAGCCTGGTCAGTGACAGCTACAATCCCTTCCTGTATTTCCGGTTCTGAGGGGGGTACGGTTCTATGAATTTGAAAAAATATTATCCGGTGCTGCCGGCGGTATTCTTCGTGGTCTTCCTGGCGGTGATGGCCCTGCTGCTCCTGTTTTCCCCGGTGCGGGAGTACTCGGAGAATGAGAAACGCTATCTGGCGGGACGGCCGGAGGTGTCGGTCTCCGGCATTCTGGAGGGAGAAACTCAGGAGCAGCTTGAAAAATTCACTGCCGACCAGGTCCCCGGCCGGGACTTCTTCGTGGGCGTGAATGCCTATTGGAACCTGCTCACCGGCCGCAATGGCGCCCAGGATATCTATCACTGCGACGAGGGGTATCTGATCAATGCCCCCAAAGCCCTGGATGAGAAGATTTTTACGGATAACCTGACCCGGTTCGACCAATTTGCCGCCCAACTGGGGGTCCCCGCCAACCTGATTATGGTGCCCTCCACGGGGTATCTGATGGAAGAGGTCCTCCCGGCCTTTCACGGGGAATATGACGACGACCTGCTCTATGAGAAGGCCGGCCAGCTCCTGCAACACATCGGTCTGGTGGACGTGCGCAGCGCCCTGAAAGAGGGCGTCCAGACAGGACAGGTCTGCTACCGCACTGACCACCACCTGACCTCCTACGGCAACTATCTGCTCTACCGGACCTATCAGATCTCCCAGGGGAATCCCTATCTCTCCCGGGACGCCTATGAGGTGGCCAGCTACGACGGCTTTTACGGCACCACCTGGTCGGGCAGCGGTTATTGGTTTACCAAGCCGGATCAGGTAGAGGTATGGGACAGCGGCGTCCAGGCCACGGTCACCCTCACCGACGGTGGCGCTGCCCCCATTGTTTCCGACAGCCTCTTCTTCCCCTCCCACCTGGAGGAGATGGACAAATACCCTGTTTTCTTAGATGGCAACCACAGCCTGTCCACCATCCAAAACCCCAATGCCGAGGGAGGAACCCTGCTGGTGATCCGGGATTCTTACGCCCACTGCTTCAGCACCTTCCTGGCGGCCAACTATAAGACCATCTATCTGGTGGACCTGCGCTACTACCGGGACAACCTCTCCCAGTTTGTGACGGAGCACCCGGTGGACAAAGTCCTCTACCTGTACGGGGTAGACAATCTGGTCAGCGACACCAATTCGGCGTGGCTGAAGTGACAATCCGAAGGAAAAAGGAACCGGCCTGGCTGACGCGGGCCGGTTCTCATCTTATTGGGAGGACGTGGGAATTGTTATATTTTATAAAACCTTAAGAAACCAGAAATCCTTTCTTCACTTTGGTTTGCTATATTATTCTATAGATTGATAGAAAACCTGGAATATTTTCCGTGAGGGGGGAATGAAATGAAAAAGGGACTTATTTTGGCGATTGGGCTCTGCCTGGTGGTGGTGTGTGTGGCGCTCCTCTGGCAAAATAGCTGGGCATCGGAGCTGTCCAGGCGTTTGGGGGTGGATCTTTTCCAGGGAACCCTGGTAGAAGAGGAGGACACCCACGGGGGATTTCACGGGGATGGAGAGCGCCGGGTGGTCCTCTCCTTTGCCGGAGGCGACCTGTCCCCCCGTTTGGAGAAGGCGGCGGGCTGGCAGCCCTTCCCTCTGCCGGAGGAGCTGTCCACCGCTCTGTACGGAAGGACCTGGGAGGGGGGGCGAGAGGGCCCTTGTATTGGATTCCCCATGCCGCCGGTGACCCGGGGCTTTTTCTGGTTTCAGGACCGCCACAGCCAAGCCGCCGACTCTGCCGATCCCAGCCAGCTCTACGAGCGGTGGTCTTACAATTTTACCGTGGCCGTTTATGATGAGGACACACAGCGGCTGTATTATATAGAAGTGGATACTTGAGGGGTGTGAAGGAGAGGGGGTGGGTGTGTCTGTTACCTGCGCTGCGGAACCCTCAACGCTCGCCCTCATCCGACCCGGCCCGAAGGGCCGGCCCACCTCCCCCCCCCCCAGGGGAAGGCGATTGGCAAAACCTGTATGGCCTATTGTAGAAAACTACCGTAGCACCCCCCCAACGTAGCCTAATAGAGTAGGCTTCCCCTCTGGGGGAAGCTGTCAGCGGAGCTGACTGATGAGGGGGCGATGCGGAAGATCGGCGGGTAGAAGAATCCCGTTTCTCGAAAACCGTAGAGGCGGAAGTGGCAGGTTTCCACAAACGCCCTCACAGCCTCCTCTGTCCCTTGCCAGAATTGCCCCGCAATGCTATGATAAAGGGAGACAACCGTCGAAAGGAGGTTCCCCCATGGCGGAGATCAACGTGGCCCTGGAGTGCTTTGGCTGCCTACTCACCCTGATCCTGTTGGGCAGTCTTTTGGTCAGCGGAGACCGGGCTGATCCCTCCAACCGGCTGTTTGTGCTGGTTCTGTTGGTGAACCTCTTTTGCTTGGGGGCCGACGCCTGGGCCTGGCAGTGGAACGGCACGGAGCATGTGTGGTGGAACTGGGTGGGAAACCTGGCCCAGTACCTGCTGAGCTACGGGCTGCTGCTGCTGTATTGCCGGTATTTACTGGAGCGGGTAGATCTCTGGCGGGAGGGCGTCTGGGTGCGACGGGGCGTTTGGCTTTTGGCCGGGGCGGGGGCCCTTTTGACGGTGGTGAGCCAATTTACGGGGCTTTTTTACACCATTACCCCGGAGAACCTCTGCCAGCGAGGGCCGGGCTTCTGGCTCTCCCACGCCCTGGGCCTGGGGGCTTTGGCCCTGACAGGCGGGGAAATGGCCCGCCGGCGGCGCGCCCTCTGGCGGGAGGAGCGATCCCTGGCCCTCTATGTGCTGCTGCCCATGGGCGTCTTAGTGGCGGAGCTGGTTTGGCCGGAGATCACCCTGCTGGGCCTGGGGGCTACCCTGACCCTGGTGCTGGTCTTTGTGAACGTGCAGTTGCAGCAGAACCTGCGCCTGCGGGAGCGGGAAAAGGAGCTGGCGGAGAAAAAAATCGCCATTATGCTCAGCCAGATTCAGCCCCATTTTTTGTTCAATATTTTAGGCAGCATTGAGTGGCTCTGCGAAACCGACCCGCCCAAGGCCCAGGAGGCCACCGATGAGCTGGCCCGGTTCCTCCGGGGAAACATGGACAGCCTGCGCAGCACCCGGACCATCCCGGCCAGCCGGGAGCTGGAGCACGTGCGCTGCTACCTGAACCTGGAGCGGATTCGCTTCGGCGACCACCTGAGGGTGGAATATGAGATTGAAACCAGCGACTTTTTTCTCCCCGCCCTGAGCCTCCAGCCCCTGGTGGAGAACGCCGTCCGCCACGGGGTGACCAAGCGGGAGGAAGGGGGGACCATTTGGGTCTCTACCTGGGAGAGCAAGGAGGCCTATCTGGTGACCATCCGGGACGACGGCGTGGGCTTTGACCCCGCCCGTCCCCAAAAGGACGGGCGGGAGCACGTGGGCATTGAGAATGTCCGCAGCCGTCTGGCAGCCCAGTGCGACGGGCTGCTGACCATTGCCAGCCGGCCGGGGCAGGGTACCGTGGCCCAAGTGCGCATCCCCAAAACCACCGGCCAAGGAAAGGAGAATCCCCATGCGGATCATCGCGGCTGACGACGAAACCCTGATGCTGAATATGCTCACCGACCGCATCCGGCAGGCCTGCCCCCAGGCGGAGGTCCGCCCTTTTCCCAGCGCCCGCAAGCTGCTGGAATGGCTGGAGGAGACCGGGGAGCCCTTTGATGCGGCCTTTTTGGACATTGAGATGCCAGGGATCAGCGGCATTGCCCTGGCCCAGCGGCTCAAGGAGCTCTGCCCCAAGGGGAACCTGATCTTTGTGACGGGATACTCCCAGTACATGGCGGAGGCCTTTCAGCTCCACGCCAGCGGGTATATTATGAAGCCAGTCACCGTCAAGGCGGTGGAGGAGGAGCTGCGAAACCTCCGCTACCCCCCCGCCCAGCCGGAGCGCCGGCCCCTGCGGGTGCAGACCTTTGGAAATTTCGAGGTCTTTTACCAGGGCCAGCCCGTCCACTTTAGCCGCAGCCGCACCAAGGAACTCTTCGCCTACCTCATCGACCGCCGGGGGGCGGGGAGCACCATGGGGGAGCTCATCTCCATCCTGTGGGAGGGGCGGCTGGACACGCCCAGCGTCCGCAGCCAGCTCCGCAGCCTGATTACCGACCTGCGGACCACGTTACAGGGCCTGGGCCAGGCAGATATCATCATTAAGCAGCGGGACCTGATCGCCGTGGACCCGGAGGGAGTGGACTGTGACTATTACCGCTATCTGGCCGGGGAACGGAGTGAAGCCAGCACCTTCCGGGGGGAGTACATGACCAACTACTCCTGGGGCGAAACCACTCTGGGCGCCTTAACCAGAAAGGACGGGTGAGCCACCATCACCAATTCCCCCTTGTCAAAGGGGGAATCCCCGCGCCTTTGGCCGCATAGGTTTATCCCAAACCAGGTCGTCTGGCACGACCGGAAAGGGAGGGGTCCTATGGGCCGGGGAGGAAGACAAGCAAGCCGCCTGTGGCGGGTGGGCGTATACATTCGCCTGTCCCGGGACGACGGGCGGCAGGAGAGCCTCAGCGTCCAGAACCAGCGGAAGATTCTGCTGGACTATTTGGAACAGGAGTTCCAAGGCCAGTGGGAGCTGGCGGGGATCTATGTAGACGACGGGCTCACCGGTACCGACGACAGCCGGGAGAGCTTTCAGCGGATGATCGGGGACATGAAGGCGGGAAAGGTCAACTGCATCCTGTGCAAAACCCTGTCCCGTGCCTTTCGGAACTACGCCGACCAGGGGTATTTCCTGGAGGAGGTCTTCCCCCGGTACCGTACCCGGTTCATTGCCCTGGGCAGCCCTAGGGTGGACAGCTTTCTGGACCCGGAGGCGGTGCAGATGGGGTTGGAGATCCCCATCAACGGCATCCTCAACGACCGCTACGCCGCCAAAACCTCGGCGGACGTCCGGCGGACCCTGGACATGAAGCGGCGGCGGGGGGAGTTTATCGGCTCCTTTGCCCCCTATGGATACGCCAAAGACCCCCAGGACAAAAACTCCCTCATCCCCGACCCAGAGGCGGCCCGGGTGGTGGGGGAGATCTTTCAGTGGTACACCCAGGGCATGGGAAAGGGGGCCATCGCCGGCCGGCTGAACCAGGCGGGAGAGCCCAACCCCACGGCCTATAAGGCCCGGCAGGGCTCCAACTACCGCCGCCCCGGCGGAGCCAGCGACGGCCTGTGGTCGGCGGCCACCGTGGGGCGCATCCTGCAAAACCCTGTCTATGCCGGCACCCTGGTCCAGGGCCGCCAGCGGGTGGTGAGCTATAAGGTCCACCAGACGGTGGAGGTTCCCAGGGAGGGGTGGTATGTGGTGGAGGGAACCCATCCCCCCATCGTTCCGCCTGCCCTCTTCCGGCGGGCCCAAGACCTGGCCCGGCGGGACACCCGGCGGGCACCGGGCCGAGGGGAGGTCCACCTCTTCGCGGGGCTGCTCCGGTGCGCCGACTGCGGGAAAGCCATGAGCCGCAAGACCGCCCGGAACCTTGCCTACTACACCTGCTCCACCTATCGCCGCAAGTCCAAAACCGCCTGCACCAAGCACACCATCCGGGAGGACCGCCTGCGCGCCCAGGTGGCCCAGGCACTGGGAGCGGGGGAGGAGGACCTTTCCCGGGGGCTTTTGTTTGAGAAGGTAAAGGAAATCCTGGTCCACGAGGGTGGGGAGATCACCCTCTGCCCCCTGATTTCTGGGGAAGGGACAGAAATTTAACATAAATTTAACATACCAGTGGTTTTTTATTTTACATGGCGGGGATAGACTACAGATAAAACCGGGAAACCCCGGGAGGAGGCGAGGAGGATGGAACGGATCTATTTGCTGGAGGACGACGACAGCATCCGCAAGCTGGTGATCTACGCCCTGGGCAGCCAGGGATATGAGGCCCTGGGGTTTGACCACCCCGCCGAGTTTTGGAAGGCCATGGAGGGTCCCCAGCCGGCTCTGGTCCTGCTGGACATCATGCTGCCGGAGGAGGACGGGCTGTCCATCCTCCAAAAGCTGCGGGCCTCCGCCGTCACCAAAAAGCTGCCGGTGATCATGCTCACCGCCAAGAACACCGAGTATGACCGGGTGGTGGGCCTGGACAGCGGCGCCGACGACTTTATCTCCAAGCCCTTTGGCATGATGGAGTTGGTGGCCCGGGTCCGGGCCGTCCTCCGCCGAGCCGAAAAGAAGGAATGGCAGGGGGACTACCAGGTGGGGCCCCTGTTCGTGAGCCCCCAGCGCCATCTGGTCCAGGTGGCGGGGGAGGAGGTCTTGCTGACCAACAAGGAATTTGCCCTGCTATGCCTGCTGCTGGAGCACCAGGGCATGGCCATGACCCGGGACGCCATCATGGATGGGGTCTGGGGCCAGGAGTTCAGCCGGGAAAACCGGACCCTGGACGTCCATGTGCGCACCCTGCGGACCAAGCTGGGGGCTGCCGGGCAGCTCATTGAGACCGTCCGAGGGGTGGGCTACAAGATCGGAGGTTCCCTGTGACAGGAAAGATTTTTCGCAGCTGTGTCCTGGTGGGCCTGGCGGTGATGGCCCTGTGCACGGTGCTCTTTGCGGTGGTTATGGCCAAGGAGTATGAGCAGGAGGTCTACCGCCGCCTGGAGGAGGAAATGCTCTATGTCCGCCAGGGAATGGAGGCGGAGGGGGAGACCTATCTGAAGGGCCTGGACGCCACCCAGCGCATCACTTGGGTGGCCGCCGACGGCACGGTCCTCTATGACAGCGTGGCGGACCCCGCCGCCATGGAAAACCACGGGGACCGGGCGGAGATCCGCCAGGCCCTGGAGGAGGGCGTGGGGCGGGACAAGCATTTGTCCGACACCCTGCTGCAAAAAAATCTCTACTATGCTGCCCGGCTGTCTGACGGCACGGTGCTGCGGCTGTCCTGCGTGGAGACCACGGGGGCGGCTTTGGTGCTGGGCATCCTGCAGCCGGTGCTGTGGATTTTGGTGCTGGCGGTGATCCTCTCCGGCGTGCTGGCCTCCCGGCTGGCCCGGCAGATCACCCGGCCCATCAACGGCATCGACCTGGAGCACCCCAGGCTGGAGGAGACCTATGAGGAGCTTTTCCCCCTGGTCAGCCGCCTGCGGGAGCAGAACCGCACCATTGGCCGCCAGATGGAGGAGCTCAGCCGCCGCCAGCGGGAGTTTACCGCCTTGACCGAAAATATGAGCGAGGGCGTGCTGGTCATTGACAGCCGCTACACCATCCTCTCCGGCAACCAGAGCGCCTACGGGCTGCTGGGGGAGGAGACGACCCCGGAGCACCTGCGCCAGGACCGGTGCCGCCGGGAGATCTGGGAGGCCGCTGGAAAGGCCCTGGCCGGCCGCCACACAGAGCGCCTGATGACGGCGGAAAACCGGACCTTTGAGATTCTGGCCAGCCCCGTTACCGCCAGCGGCCAGGTCACCGGAGGGGTGATCCTTCTGGTGGACGTCACCGAGCGGGAGGAGCGGGAGAGCCTGCGGCGGGAATTTTCCGCCAACGTCTCCCACGAGCTGAAAACCCCCCTGACTTCCATCTCTGGCTTCGCTGAGCTCATGAAAGAGGGCCTGGTGGAGGAGGAGACCATGCGGGAGTTCGCCGGGGACATCTACAAGGCCTGCGCCCAGCTCATCGCCCTCATTGACGACATTCTGAAGCTCTCCCGCCTGGACGAGGGCTCGGAGGAGCTGGTGGAGGAGCTGGTGGACCTGTACCCGCTGGCCCAGGAGGTTCTGGAAGAACTTCAGCCCACCGCCGACAGGCGGCAGGTGACCCTCTCCCTGGAGGGGAGCAGCCAGACCGTCCAAGGGGTGTGGCGGCTCCTCCGCGAAATGGTCTACAACCTCTGCGACAACGCCATCAAGTACAACAAGGAGGCCGGTTCGGTCACCGTCCGGGTGACCGGAGATGAAAAGCAGGCTGTCCTGTCCGTGGCGGACACGGGCATTGGCATCTCCAAAGGGCAGCAGAGCCGAGTCTTTGAGCGGTTCTACCGGGTGGATAAAAGCCATTCCCGCCGGATGGGTGGCACCGGGCTGGGCCTTTCCATCGTCAAGCACGGGGCGCAATTTCACAATGCAACGCTGGTTCTGGACAGTGAGCCGGGAACCGGCACGACCATAACACTGACATTTAGGAAGAAGTGATACATTGATTACATTTGAACAAATTAAAAAGGACCCTGGCATCCGAACCTATATCCAGAAGGCCGACGAGTCCCTCATTAACCTGGGCTTTACCGAGCACAGCTTCGCCCATGTGGGCCTGGTGGCTGCCAACAGCAAGTATATTTTGGAGACCCTTGGCTACTCGGAGCGGGAGGTGGAGCTGGTTCAGATTGCCGCCTATCTCCACGACATCGGCAACCTGGTCAACCGCATCGACCACTCCCAGAGCGGAGCGGTGATGGCCTTCCGCCTGCTGGACCACCTGCATATGGACCCCCAGGACATCGCCGAGGTGGTCACCGCCATCGGCAACCACGACGAGGGCACGGGCACCCCTGTGAGTCCCCTGGCCGCCGCCCTGATTTTAGCGGACAAATCCGACGTCCGCCGCAGCCGGGTACGCAACCGGGACACCAGCAAGTTTGACATCCACGACCGGGTGAACTACTCGGTGACCAAGGCGGAGCTGAAGATCAACGAGAGCAAGACCCTCATCAAACTCAAGCTCCACATCGACACCCGCTACGGCTCGGTGATGGATTACTTTGAGATCTTCATGGGCCGCATGAGCCTCTGCCGCAAGGCGGCGGAGACCCTGGGCCTGCAATTTAAGCTGATTATCAATGAGCAGCAGCTGATTTGAGTTTTTTCCCCTAAAACCCCAAAAAGACGCCGCCGCGAAACGATCTGTTTCGCGGCGGCGTCTTTTTTTGATTTTCACCCTGGACCGGGGGAATTTAACCGAAACTTTATCCTTCTTTGGTTTTTCCTTTAACCCAAGGCCGATACAATGGACCTGTACAAAACAAGAACGCAAACCAAACCATCCAAACAAGAAATGAGGAATGAAAACATGAAAAGAACCATGAAAAAAGCCATGAGTATGCTGGCCGCCTCCGCCCTTTTGGCCTTGACCCTTGCCGGCTGCGGAAACACCCCCGCGGAAAGCGACACCCCGGAGGAGGGCGGCGCTGCAGCCCTCTCGGGCACCGTGGCCACCAACGGCTCCACCTCCATGGAGAAGGTCATCGGCAACCTGAAGGAGCAATTTGAGGCGGACAACAGCGGCGTCACCATCTCCTATGATGCCACCGGTTCCAGCGCCGGCATCGAGGCTGTGGCCAACGGCACAGCGGACATCGGCCTGTCCTCCCGGGCCATGAAGGATGAGGAGACCGCTGCCGGCCTCACCGGCACCACCATCGCCCTGGACGGCATCGCCATCATCGTCAACGCCGGCAGCCAGGTGGAGGACCTCACCGTGGAGCAGATCGGCCAGATCTTCAAGGGAGAAATCACCAACTGGAGTGAAGTGGGCGGTGCCGACGGCGAGATCGCCTGCATCGGACGGGAGAACAGCTCTGGCACCCGGGACGGCTTTGAGTCCATCACCGGCACCAAGGACGCCTGCAAGCTCAGCCAGGAGCTCACCTCCACCGGTGCGGTGATCGAGGCTGTGAAGAACAGCCCCAACGCCATCGGCTACGCCTCCCTGTCCTCTGTGGAGGGCCAGGAGGGCATCAAGGCCGTCACCGTGGGCGGGGTGGCCTGCTCTGAGGCCACCGTTCTGGACGGCACCTATGAGATCCAGCGCCCCTTTGTGCTGGTGACCAAGAACGACACCGCCCTCTCGGAGGCAGCCCAGGCCTTCTTTGACTATGCCACCGCCGCCGCCGCCGGCGACCTCATCCGCAACGCCGGCGCGGTCCCCGCAGCGAAGTAACAGGGGAAATCACCCGGGAAGGGACGGGGCGAAACGCCGTGCCCCTTCCCAGTATGATTTCACCGGAAAAAAGGAGTTTCCTATGGAAAAAGTATTCCCCGAATCTGTCCGGGCCGAACAAAAAACGGCCGGCCGCGTCAGGCGGGAGGCCCCCAAGGGCGCCAAAGCCAAGGATATTCTGGAGGCCATGATGAGCCTGCTCTTCCTGCTGTGCGGCATTGTGGCGGTGGCCTTTGTGCTTCTCATCAGCGGGTATCTCATCGTCTCCGGGGTGCCTGCCATCCGGGAGATCGGCCTGGTGGACTTCCTGCTTGGGAAGACCTGGGCCCCCACGGCTGCGGAGCCTGCCTACGGCATCCTGCCCTTCCTCCTGACCTCGGTTTACGGCACCGCTGGGGCGGTGGCCATCGGGGTGCCGGTGGGGCTGATGACGGCCATCTACCTGTCCAAGGTGGCAAATCCCCGGATGGCCGCCGTCATCCACACCGCCGTGGAGCTGCTGGCGGGAATCCCCTCGGTGGTCTATGGCCTGGTGGGCATGATCGTGCTGGTGCCCGGCATCCAGCGGGCCTTCAGGCTGTCCTCGGGAGCCTGCCTGCTGGCGGCTATTCTGGTGCTGGCGGTGATGATCCTGCCCTCCATCATCAGCGTCTCTGAAACCGCCCTGCGCGCGGTGCCCCAGGAGTATGAGCAGGCCTCCCTGGCCCTGGGAGCCACCCACTTGGAGACGGTGTTCCGGGTCTCCGTGCCCGCCGCCCGCAGCGGGGTGGCCACCGCCGTGGTGCTGGGGGTGGGCCGGGCCATCGGCGAGGCCATGGCCATCATCATGGTGGCGGGCAACGTGGCCAACCTGCCGGGGCTGTTCACCTCGGTGCGCTTCCTGACCACCGCCATCGCCTCGGAAATGTCCTACGCCTCAGTGGGCAGCCTCCAGCGGCAGGCCCTGTTTTCCATCGGCCTGGTGCTCTTCCTGTTCATTATGCTCATCAACGTCTTCCTGAACGCCTGTATCAAGAGAAAGAAGGGGAACTGAATGCACACACTCTCGCCCCGCCGAAAGGCCTATGACCGGTGCCTGCGGGGGCTGCTCCACCTCTGTGCGGGCCTCACCTGCGCGCTGCTGGTCTTTCTCATCGGCTACATCTTTTTCCGGGGGCTGGGGAACCTCAGCTGGGAACTGCTGTCCACCCAGACCAGCTATATTCAGGATACCATCGGCATCCTGCCCAACTTCCTCAACACCCTTTACATCATCCTCCTGGCCATGGCCATCGTCCTCCCCCTGGGGGTGGGGGCGGCCATCTACCTGACAGAGTACGCCGGGAACCGGAAGGTGGTGGCCCTCATTGAGTTTGCCACCGAGACCCTCACCGGCATCCCCTCCATCCTCTTCGGCCTGGTGGGTATGCTCTTTTTCCTCCAGCTCATGGGCCTGAAGGCCGGGATTCTGGCCGGCGGCCTGACCCTGGTGATGATGATTCTCCCCACCATCGTCCGCACCACCCAGGAGAGCCTGAAGACCGTGCCCCAGTCCTATCGGGAGGGGGCCCTGGCCCTGGGAGCGGGCAAGTGGCACATGGTGCGCACCGTGGTCCTCCCCAACGCCGTGGACGGCATCGTCACTGGCTGCATCCTGGCCGTGGGCCGGATTGTGGGGGAGTCGGCCGCCCTGCTGTTCACCGCGGGCTTTGGCTTGGAGCTGAATCACTTCCTCACCTCCCTCCAGGCCTCCTCCGCCACCCTGACGGTGGCCCTGTACGTCTACGCCAACGAGCGGGGGGAGACGGGGGTGGCCTTCGCCATCGCCGCCGTCCTGATGCTCCTGGTGCTTCTCATCAACTTTGCCGCCTCTCTGGCGGGCAAGAAACGCAAAGGAAAGGCGGGCTGACCCATGGCAGCAGAGATCATTACCGCAAAGTCCCTGAATCTGTGGTACGGCGCCGACGGCAAGACCAGCGCCGCCAACCGGGGACACCACGCCCTGAAAGAGATCAACGTGGACATCCCCGCCCACCAGATCACCGCCCTCATCGGCCCCTCGGGCTGTGGAAAATCCACCTTTTTGAAGACTCTCAACCGCATGAACGATCTGGTCCCCGGGGTCCACATCGAGGGGGAGGTCTGTTTTGACGGGCGGAACATTTTCGACAAGGACCTGGACCCCACCTGGCTGCGCAAACAGGTGGGCATGGTCTTCCAAAAGGCCAACCCCTTCCCCATGTCCATCTATGACAACGTGGCTTACGGCCCTTGGACCCACGGGGTCCGCAGCCGGGGGGAGCTGGACGCCATTGTGGAAAAGTCCCTGCGGGACGCGGCCATCTGGGACGAGGTGAAGGACCGGCTGAAGAAAAGCGCCCTGGGCCTGTCGGGGGGACAGCAGCAGCGGCTGTGCATCGCCCGGGCCTTGGCCAACCAGCCGGAGGTGCTGCTGATGGATGAATCCACCTCGGCCCTGGACCCCATCTCCACGGCCAAAATCGAGGACCTGGCGGTGGAGCTGAAAGAGAACTACACCGTCATTATGGTCACCCACAACATGCAGCAGGCCGTGCGGGTGTCGGATAAGACCGCCTTTTTCCTGCTGGGGGAGCTGGTGGAGTTTGACGACACCGACAGGCTCTTCTCCATGCCCAAGGACAAGCGGACCGAGGAGTATATCACAGGGAGGTTTGGATGATGCGGGAGAAATACAACCAGCAGCTGGAGACCATGTACCGCCAGATGGTGGTGATGGGCAGCCTCTGCCAGCAGGCCATCGCGGCGGCAGTGAAGACCCTGGACCAGGAAGGGGAGGAGAGCCGGGCCATGGAGGCCCGGGTCTACGCCCTGGACGGGGAGATCGACGACATGGAGCGGGAGATTGAGGGCCTGTGCACCAAGCTCCTGCTGCGGCAGCAGCCGGTGGCAACCGACCTGCGCCGGATTACGGCGGCCCTAAAAATGATCACAGATTTAGAGCGCATCGGCGACCAGGCCTCGGACATCGCCGAGTTGGCCCGGTTTGTGCGCAGAGGAGGCCGGCACGAGGACCTGAAGCAGATGGCCGGCGAGGTCATCGGCATGGTCAGCCAGAGTGTGGAGGCCTTTATCCAGCTGGACCTGGACCAGGCCCGGCAGGTCATCGCCTATGACGATGTGGTGGATCGGTGGTTTGACCAGATCAAGAAGGACCTCATCCAAGGAATCGCCGCAGACAGCGCGGCGGGGGAGGAACTACTGGACGTGTTCCTGATCGCCAAATACCTGGAGCGCATCGCCGACCACGCTACCAACCTGGCCGAGTGGGTGGAATACGCCCTCACCGGGGTCCGCTCCAAAAACGGCCAGTGGCCCGAAACACAGAAGAGCGAGCGGTGACTTAACCAAAATTTAACCCTTTTTTGGTTTTTCTTTTTACCTGAAATCCATACACTCTTTGATAAGAGAGAAAACCGGAACGATGGAAAAAGAAAGACGTGAAAGGGTTACACTATGGATTTATTTGATGTACTCACCTTAATTGGCGGCCTGAGCCTGTTCCTGTTCGGGATGAACCTGATGGGGGCCTCCCTGGAAAAACGGGCGGGGGGCAGCCTGAAGGGCCTGCTGGGGAAGCTGACCTCCAAGAAGCTGCTGGGGTTCCTCACGGGCCTTGGGGTCACAGCAGTGATCCAACGCTCCTCGGCCACCACGGTGATGGTGGTGGGCTTTGTGAACTCCGGCCTGCTGTCCCTGGGGCAAGCCATCAACGTGATTATGGGGGCCAACGTGGGCACCACGGTGACCGCCTGGATTTTGAGCCTGACAGGGCTGGACAGCGGAAACTTTTTTGTCCAGCTCTTAAAGCCGACCTCTTTTACTCCCGTACTGGCGCTCATCGGCGTGGGGCTGACCATGATGGCCAAGAGCGACAAGAAGAAAGACGTGGGCATGATCCTGCTGGGCTTTGCCGTGCTGATGTTCGGCATGGACACCATGAGCGGCGCGGTGGCCGGCCTGAAGGACGTGCCGGAGTTCCAAAACCTGCTGCTGATGTTCACCAACCCCATTTTAGGGGTGCTGGCCGGGGCGGTGCTCACCGCCATCATCCAGAGCTCCTCCGCCTCGGTGGGTATTTTGCAGGCCCTGTCGGCCACGGGGCAGGTGACCTTTGGGGCGGCCATCCCCATTATCATGGGCCAGAACATCGGCACCTGTGTCACGGCCATGCTCTCCTCGGTGGGGGCCAACAAGAACGCCAAGCGGGCGGCGATGGTCCATCTGCTCTTTAACATCGTGGGCACCACGGTGTGGCTGACGGTGTTCTATGGGGTGAACGCGGTGGTCCACTTCACCTTTGTCGCCGGCCCCATCGACCAACTGGGGATCGCCGTGGTCCACACCGCCTTTAACCTGCTGTGTACCGCCCTCCTTTTCCCCTTCTCGGGGCTGCTGGAAAAGCTGGCCTGCCGCCTGGTGCCCGACACCAAGGCCCCGGAGAAGATCCAGATCCTGGACGAGCGCCTGCTGGCCACTCCGTCCGTGGCTATCCTCCGCTGCCAGGAGGTGGCCGAGACCATGGCTCGGATCTCCATGGACGCCTTGAAGGCGAGCTGTCAGTTACTGGAAACCTATGACCCCAAAGCGGCCCGGGCCGTGCGGGAGACCGAGGAGGAGGCCGACCAGTATGAGGATATGCTGGGGACCTATCTGGTGAAGATGGGCGGGACCGATCTGAGCGCCTCGGACAGCCACATGACCGCCAAGCTCCTCCACCTGATCGGGGACTTTGAGCGGATTTCTGACCACGCGGTCAACGTGGTGGAGTCGGCGGAGGAGATGAAAAACAAGGGCCTGAGCTTCTCCTCCTCGGCCAAACGGGAGCTGTCCGTCCTCACCGCTGCGGTGGGGGAAGTGATGGACCTGGCCCTGGAGGCCTTACTCCGGGACGACCCCGCCCTGGCCGCTCAGGTGGAGCCCCTGGAGCAGGTGATCGACGCCTTGAAGGAGCAGCTTCGCACCCGGCATATCCTGCGGCTCCAGCGGGGCGAGTGCACCATCGAGCTGGGATTTGTGTGGTCGGATCTGCTCACCAATCTAGAGCGGGTGGCGGACCACTGCTCCAACATCGCCGGATGCGTAATTGAAATGTCCCACGACAGTCTGGGCGTCCATGAGTATTTGGACGCGGTGAAGGCAGGGGGCACGGGCTTCCGGCGGGCTTACGAGAGCTACGCGGAAAAATATGCTTTGCTGTGACGGCGGCGCATAGAATGAAGGGCCGGGCCGGCCGGGTTGTCGAAGGGAAGGAGTGTGGCGCATAAATTTCGGCTTCCACCGGCGCCGTGGGCCCCACCGGCCCGGCTGGCCCCATGGGCGCGACGGGTGCAACCGGTGCGACCGGCCCCACTGGTCCTACCGGCCCTGCCGGCGCTACGGGTGCAACTGGTGCGACGGGTGCCACCGGTGCCACCGGTGCGACGGGCCCGACCGGTCCCACCGGCCCTGCCGGCGCTACGGGTGCAACTGGTGCGACGGGCGCCACCGGTGCAACCGGTGCGACCGGCCCCACTGGTCCTACCGGCCCTGCCGGCGCTACGGGTGCAACTGGTGCGACGGGCGCCACCGGTGCGACCGGCCCGACTGGCCCTGCTGGCGCAGCTGGTGCGGAAGGCCCCACTGGTCCTACCGGCCCTGCTGGTGCAGCCGGTGCAGCTGGTGCGGAAGGCCCCACCGGCCCGACTGGCCCTGCTGGCGCAGCCGGTGCAGCTGGTGCGGAAGGCCCCACTGGTCCGACTGGCCCTGCTGGCGCAGCCGGTGCAGCTGGTGCGGAAGGCCCCACTGGCCCGACTGGCCCTGCTGGTGCAGCCGGCGCAGCTGGTGCGGAAGGCCCCACAGGCCCGACTGGCCCTGCTGGTCCATCCGGCGCAGCTGGTGCGGAAGGCCCCACAGGCCCGACAGGACCAGCTGGTCCACCCGGCGCAGCTGGTGCGGAAGGCCCCACCGGACCCACCGGTCCAACCGGCCCGACCCGCCCTGCAGG
>JALERU010000061.1 GCA_022764045.1 Clostridiales bacterium
CGAGGTCAGCCGCTCGCTTGCCGCCTGTGAGGGCGCGGTGCTGGTGGTGGACGCCTCACAGGGCGTGGAGGCCCAGACCCTCTCCAATACCTATCTGGCTCTGGACAACAATCTGGAGATACTGCCCGTGGTGAACAAGATCGACCTGCCCGCCGCGGACCCCCAGCGGGTGAAGGACGAGATCGAGGAGATCATCGGCATCCCGGCCCAGGACGCGCCGGAGATCAGCGCCAAGGCAGGCATCAACATCGACGCGGTGTTGGATGACATTGTGAAGAATGTCCCCGCCCCCTCCGGCGACCCCAACGCGCCTTTAAAGGCCCTGATTTTCGACAGTCAGTACGACAACTACCGGGGCGTCATTGTCTTCATGCGCCTTGTGGACGGCTCTATCCGCAAAGACAGCGAGGTGCTGCTCATGTCCACCGGCGCCAAATACAAGGTGGTGGAGGTGGGACACCTGCGCCCCATCGGCCTTGACCCCTGCGAGGAGCTGTCTGCCGGTGATGTGGGCTATTTCACCGCCAGCATCAAGAACGTGGCGGATACCCAGGTTGGTGATACCGTCACCGACGCCGCCCGGCCCACGGCCCAGCCCCTGCCCGGCTACCGGCCTGCCCGGCCCATGGTCTACTGCGGTATCTATACCGAGGACGGCTCCAAATATCCCGACCTGCGGGACGCTTTGGAAAAGCTGACATTAAACGACGCCTCCCTGTCCTTCGAGCCGGAGAGCTCTGTGGCCCTGGGCTTCGGTTTCCGCTGCGGCTTTCTGGGCATGCTCCATCTGGAGGTCATTCAGGAGCGGCTGGAGCGGGAGTTTGACCTGGATCTGGTCACCACTCTGCCCTCCGTCATCTATAAAATCACCAAGTCCGACGGCGGCACTCTCATGGTGGACAATCCCCACAATTACCCCGATCCCACGGTGATTGCCGAGGCGGAGGAGCCCTATGTGAAGGTCTCCATCATCACCCCCAACGAGTTTGTGGGCAATATCATGCCCCTGTGCCAGGACCGGCGTGGCGAATATAAGAATATGCAGTATCTGGACACCCGGCTTGTGGAGCTGCATTATGAGATGCCCTTAAACGAGATCATCTACGACTTTTTCGACACCCTCAAGGCCCGCACCAAGGGCTATGCCTCTCTGGACTATGAGTTCTGCGCGTATAAGACCAGCGACCTTGTAAAGGTGGACATGCTCCTGAACGGCGACCAGGTGGACGCCCTCAGCTTTATCGCCCACCGGGACAAGGCCTACCCCAGAGCCAGAAAGCTCTGTGAAAAGCTGAAAGACAATATTCCGAGGCAGCTTTTCGAGGTGCCCATCCAGGCTGCCATCGGCGGCAAGATCATCGCCCGGGAGACCGTGAAGGCCATGCGCAAGGACGTGCTGGCCAAGTGCTACGGCGGCGAC
Organism: Clostridiales bacterium; assembly: GCA_022764045.1. Taxonomy (GTDB): domain Bacteria; phylum Bacillota; class Clostridia; order Oscillospirales; family Oscillospiraceae; genus Evtepia. The sequence goes on from JALERU010000061.1 coordinate 1,421, forward strand.
ATCAGCCGGAAGAAAAAACTGCTGGAAAAGCAGAAGGAAGGCAAGAAAAAGATGCGCACCCTGGGCACCGTCCAGCTCCCCACGGAGGCCTTTATGGCGGTGCTCAAGCTGGATGAATAACGGACAAAAACCGGGCGGGTCCGCCCGGTTTTTTGTGTCTGCGGCAAGAATTTTGGAAAACGCCGCAACAAATCCCCGACAGTTCCGGTCTATCAGAGTAAGAAGACCCCAGCGTGGAACCGAAAGGAGAGATGGCAGGATGGGATGGAAGGACCAGGATATTCTGGCCTTATGCCATGCACGGGAACCCCAGGCCATCGCGGCCATGGCCGAAACATACGGGGCCTATTGCCACCGGGTGGCCCATAATATCTTGGGGGATACCTCAGACGCGGAGGAGTGCGTCAACGACGCCTATCTGGCGGTGTGGAACGCCATCCCCGGGGCCGGCCCGGAGCATCTGCTGCCCTATCTGGCCAAAACCACCCGGAACATCGCCCTCAAGCGTCTGGAGCACAACCAGGCCCAAAAGCGGGACAGCCGGCTGAACGTGCTGCTGGATGAACTGGCGGAGGTCCTCCCCAGCGAGGAATCGGTGGAGGACGCCATGCTCCAGCGGGAGCTCATGGGGGCCATCAACGACTTTTTGCGCCACAAAGCCAGCAGAACCGAGCGAACGCTCTTCCTGCGCCGGTATTTCTGGGGGGACTCCATTGGGGACCTGTGCACGGAATTCCGGTTTAGCGAGAGTAAGGTCAGGTCCCAGCTTTTCCGAACCCGCGGGCGGCTGCGGAGTTACCTGAAGGAAAGGGGGCTGCTGGAATGAAAGGCGAAAAGTTCTATGAAATGCTGGACATGCTGGACGACAGCCTGGTGCTGGAGTCGGCGGAGGTCAAGCGCAAGGTCTGGGGAAAACGGCTCAAGATCGTAGGGATCATTCTGGCGGCCGTTGTTGCCTATTGGCTGGTGAGCACCTATCCGGCGCGTCATCCACCAGACAGCATCGGCGGAGAGCCGGGCATCCTTCAAGACGAGGTGTATTATGCCTACGCTGGCAGCGGATTCCCCATTCCCGGTCAGGTGCTGGTGCCCCAGGGGATCTTCCGGTATGTGCCGGGGGAGGGGAAGGAACTGCTGGTGTCCCGGAAGGAATATCAGGTGGACGCCCTGTTCAGCGATTGGAGCTGGGGGGTCAATTCTCACAGCCTGTACTTTGTAGACAGCGCCACTGTCACCCTCTGGCGCATGGACCTGGAGACCCAGGAGAAAGAGGAACTCTACAGGCCCGACGGAGCGGCCCCCACGGAGCAGTCCTCGTCGGATTGGAAGGGCTTGATGGAGGAAAAGGACTTTTGGACGGTGGTCCGGGACCTACTCACGGGAGAGCTTCCCGCAGAGGTATTGACCGGTGCCACGGAGGAGACATCGGGAGGGGACGTCATCCTGCGGTTGGACAACATCACAGAGGACACGGTGTGGGTGAGCTGCTATGGCGCCCAGGAACTCAATATGATCCTGGACAGCCGGACGGGAGAGGTCCTATCACAGCAGCCAGCGGACACCGAGACACCGGAGGGCGAGCCGATCTTGCGTACCTATGTTATCGGGGAGCGGGTCCTGGAAGCGGTCCGCATGGAACACCCCGAGGGATTCACCTATCGCAACTGGGAGCAGGAGGCGGAAGATGGCGGTTACTACTGGGTGGACCTGCGGGAAAACGGCCAGTCCATTCTGCCCGAGGGGACCCACATGTCCGAGGAGGGAGGATACTGGGGCGGCGACGATTTGCTGGTGCACTATGGAAAACGAAACCAGCTGACCGAGGAAGGGGACTATGACCGCTGGGGATCTGACTACCTTCTGCTGACCGCGGAGGGGGAGACCGAGTTCCTGCCCGGTGAGATCAATGGGGTAGAGGTTACCTACCTGGCTTCCGCCCAAGGCTGGGCCTATTACACCGGAAAAGATTGGGAAAACCCCGACCCAGCCAAGCGCATGGCATTCCTGGGCGCGCGGAACCTGACCACGGGTGAAACCGTCTTGCTCAAGCAGCCCGTCGGGGAGTATTTCGAAGTGATAACCGACGGCACCTGGTTTTACCGTTGTACTGGCAGCCAGACCAACTGCTACACCATCGACCACGACGCCCAGGGCAAGCCCTGCGGGCTGACCCTGGTGGAGGAGGATATCTGAACAAATGGAAAAAGACGACCGGAGGCAACGCCTCCGGTCGTCTTTTTTAGCTGTGGGGTTACGCTTTTGGGGAGCGGGGTGGGGAAGACCGCGCCCTTTGGCGGGCCTGGATGGTTTTTCGCCATTCCTGTTCCTGGCTGGTTTGGACAATGCCCAGGTCATGTTCCGTGAGAAGGATTTTAGGCAGCAGATCGGCGGTGGAAAGGGCGCCTTGAGAGACGCGCAGAGACCGCAAAGCAGCCCGATAGCCCAGGTGGAAGGCCTCCAAGGCCAGCCCAAACTCCTGATCGTCCCAGAATAGGTCCAAGGTGATCCAGTGGTCCTGGGCGGATTCCTCCAACTGGTCATGCACGGCTTCAAACAGCGCTTTTGCCTGCTGGTGGCTGGTGTCATAGTCCGGGTACGTGGGTGCTTTCTCCAAGACAGCGTGTTCCACCAGGCCCAAATAGGGCCCTTTTAGGGGATCTGTGGAAAGATACTGCTGAAAGCCGGTGTAAAGCCCGGTGTGGAAGGAAAAGACCATTAAGTGATGAAGGGAGAGCCGCCGGGCGGTTTCCATTTTGGCCAGGGTGTCTTTCTGCTGGGCGGTCAGGATGGGAGATAGGGCCTCCAAGGCCCCGTGGTAGTCCCAGTCATAGGCCCCGCCGTCCCGGGCGAGACTTTTCTCCCGATTGTTGTTCAAAAGTTTGTCCAGCAGCTCTTCCGTGAAGAGTTGTTGGGCCATGGCGCTGAGTTCGTTTTCAAGATGGAGTGACAAGGGAAAGCGCTCCTTTCAATCAGGTGGTTTTGCAGGGGGATCAGAACTGGGCCAGGTCGTCCTCCGCCCCGTGAAGGGCGGCCAGCCGCAGGCTGGAGAGTTCCTTGGGGCAGAGGGTTTCCAGAATCCGGACCGCCGCGTGAAAACCCAAGCGAAAGCCTTGGACCGCCACGCCATAGGCCCGGTCTTCCCAGGCGGTGTCCACGTTGACCAAAGCCGCCCGTTCCTCCTCTGACAGCGGTTCACGGATGCGCTGGAAGGCAGCCTCCGCCTGTAGCCACTTGTCAAAATAGGCCGGGCAGACCTGTGGCTTGTCCAAGGCGTCATGGGCCGCTGAATGATAAAAGAGGTCTTGGCTGGGCGTGTCTGTCAGGGCCTGTTGAAAGCCGGTGTAGAGACCGCTCAAGACGGAAAACCGGGAAAGCGCCTGGAGAGAGGACCGGCGGAGCCCCTCCAGAGCCGCCAGGTCCGCTTTCTGGGACTCGTTGAACACCAGCTTAAAGTGGTTTTTCCCCTCATAATACCGCCCCTCGTGGATGATGCTGTCTCTGGCGAGCATATTTCTTCGGTCCTCGACCAGGAGGGTTTCCAAGAGATCGTCGGTAAATATCGTTTCAGCGATGGAGTTGAGTGTGGTTTCGATACTCATAATCCTTTCCTCCCTTCATTGCATCAAATGAACCAATGCACTGTATGGCTAAATAATGGCCATATCATATGGCTATTATAGCAGCCATAATAGAAGGTGTAAAGGGGGGAGCCGATTGATTCAGTATGCTTCTTTATGGAAAACAATGAAAAAGAAAAAATTCACCACCTATACCTTGCGGGAGAAACATAAGATTGGGCATGCAACAGTACAAAGACTTCAGGATAATAAACCAGTTTCGACATATACTCTTGATCGACTTTGCAAAATTTTGAATTGTCGGCTGGATGAAGTAGCAGAATACATCCCTGATAAAGAGGAAGAATAACCTTTGAATGATATGGCCAAATAATGGCCATATCATTCAGACCCTTATTCCAGCCATAATGAAAGGATAGAGGGGGCTGTGAGGTTATGATTCGATATCGCCCGCTATGGGACACCATGTCACGGCAAAAGGCAACAACATACACCTTGCGGGTAAAGCATGGAATGAGCCACGCTACGGTTCAACGCCTGCAAGCGGATATGCCTGTGTCAACACATACGTTGAATAAACTGTGTGAAATTTTGAATTGCCGATTAGAAGATGTTGCGGAGTATGTGCCGGATGACACACTCTGATCGAAATAATTCTGCTCTCATAAAAACGGTGCTAATACATTTGTAAGCACCGTTTTTCTATTGTAACGTCACTACGAAATCGCCCCCTCATCAGTCAGCTGCGCTGACAGCTTCCCCCCGAGGGGAAGCCTACGCTACTTCGGTACGTTGGGGTGATTACTACGGTATTTCTCTACATAAGCCATACAGGGTTTGCCAAAGCCTTCCCCTGGGGGGGAAGGTGGGCCGGCCAAAGGCCGGGTCGGATGAGGGCGGGCGTTGAGGGTTTCACAGCGTAGGTAATAGACCCACCGGCCCAAGGTGGCAACGAGATTCTTCTACCCTCCGTTACTACGAAATCGCCCCCTCATCAGTCACCTTCGGTGACAGCTATGGTTTAAGGTGGCTTCGCATTGGATTGAATCGAACTGTCCCCCGGACAGTTCGACCCCCGAGGGGAAGCCTACGTGCTTTGTTACGTTGGAGTGATTGCTGCGGTATTTTTCTACATAAGCCATACAGGGCCTGCCAACGCCTTCCCCTGGGGGGGAAGGTGGGCCGGCCAAAGGCCGGGTCGGATGAGGGCGAGCGTTGAGGGTTCCGCAGCGTAGGAATAAAAGCAACTGCCTGCCCAACTGGCCCCGACCCCCCGCGCCGTAAGGCCAAATTGGAAAGAAAACGACGCCGGAGAGCAGTTGGTTTTGTGCCAGCCGCTCTTTTTTTCGCAATCCAAGAAAAACCCGTGAAAAACCTACGGGTTTGTGCTAAAATAAACTATTCAGGTGCGGCGCTCCGCCGCCAATAGACAGAGGAGGCGCACAGCCATGTCGGCAAAAGAAGAATTTTTAGAGATCTTTCGGGAAAATGTCCACCGGGAGGGGGCAGAGGCCCTGCTGGATTATTTGACCAACAAAAGCGACTTTTTCACCGCCCCGGCCTCGGCCCGGTATCACGGGGCCTATGCCGGCGGCCTGTGCGAGCACAGCCTGAATGTTTACCACTGTCTCACAGATTACTTGGCCCGGGAACGGGTCACGGACCTCTACGGCCTGGAGTACAGCCCGGAGTCCATCACCCTGGTCTCCCTGCTCCACGACGTGTGCAAGATCGGCTGCTACAAGCCCTCCACCCGAAACGTGAAGGGGGAGGACGGCAAGTGGACCCAGGTGCCCACCTTTCTCTATGAAGACCCTCTGCCCTATGGCCACGGGGAGAAGTCGGTCTATGTGGTCAACGGCTTTGTCCGCCTGACCCGGGAGGAGGCCATGGCCATCCGCTGGCACATGGGCTTTTCCGGCACCGAGGATAGCCGCCTGGTGGGGAAGGCCTTTGCCAAGTATCCCCTGGCCTTCGCCCTGTCCGTGGCCGACATGGAGGCCACCTATTTCCTCGAAGAGGAACCTTGATTTTGATTGTCCGCCCACAGCGGCGGAACTCCGCGAGGCGTTTTGCCTTTGATACGAGAAACCACGTGGCCCTCCGGCGGAGGGAGGGCCCAGGAAAGGAAGCAGTTCTTTTTATGACAAGCTTTACATCCCTTGGGATCACGCAACCTATTTTGCGGGCCCTGGCCGACTATGGCTATGAGACCCCCACCGTGATCCAGGAAAAAGCCATCCCGGCAGGCATCGCAGGCCGGGATGTGCTGGGTAGCGCCCAAACAGGCACGGGCAAGACCTGTGCCTTTGGGGTGCCCATTTTGCAGCGGCTGGCCCAGGAGACGGGGAAGAAGGGCATCCGGGCCCTGATCCTCACCCCCACCCGGGAGCTGGCCATTCAGATTGACGACAACCTTCAGGCCTATGGCAAGTACCTGCCCCTCACCGAGACGGTGATCTTCGGCGGCGTGGGCCAGGCCCCCCAGGTGGAGAAGCTGAAGCGGGGGGTGGACATCCTCACCGCCACCCCCGGCCGCCTGCTGGACCTGGCGGGCCAGGGCCTGCTGGACCTGTCCGGGGTGGAGATCTTCGTCCTGGACGAGGCCGACCGGATGCTGGACATGGGCTTTATCCACGACGTGCGGAAGGTGATTAAACTCCTGCCCCAGAAGAAACAGACCATGTTCTTCTCCGCCACCCTCCCCCCGGAGATCATGGACCTGGTGGACAGTCTCCTCCACGACCCGGTGAAGGCGGCCGCCGCCCCGGTGTCCTCCCCGGTGGAGATCATCCGCCAGGAGGTCTGCCTGGTGGACCGGAAGAACAAGACCACCCTCCTGCTGGAAATTTTAGAGCAGGAGCAGGTGAAAAACGCCCTGGTCTTCACCCGCACCAAGCACGGGGCGGACAAGGTGGCCCGGGACCTCACCCGCAGGGGAGTGCCCGCCGCCGCCATCCACGGCAACAACTCCCAGACCGCCCGCCAGGAGAGCCTGCGGAATTTTAAGGCCGGGGAAATCCCCGTCCTGGTGGCTACGGACATCGCCGCCCGGGGCCTGGATATCGAGGAGCTCTCCTACGTCTTTAACTACAACCTCTCCGAGGTCCCCGAGACCTACATCCACCGCATCGGCCGCACCGGCCGGGCCGGGCGGGGGGGCACCGCCATCTCCTTCTGCGACTACGGGGAGATGCCTATGCTGCGGGACATTGAACGGCTGCTGAAAAAGCCCATCCCCCGGCGGACGCACGATTACCCCATGGAGGTCTTTGAGGTCCCCCTGAAGGACGCCAAGGGCCGCCCGGTGAACCCCGAGGACGCCGAGGCCCGCCAGGCCGCCCGGGAGAAGAACGCCGCCCGGAAAAAGCAGGCGGCGGAAAAGGCCGCCCAGCAGCTGGAGGCCCCGGCCCAGCCCGCCGCCCCGGCCCTGAAAAAGGAAAAGACCCGGCGGGCCTTCCCCCACGGCAAGCAAAACCTGGGGAATTTGGAGGACTTCCTGGCCGCCCAGCCCACGGAAGAGGCGGCGGTCTCCTTCCAGCACCGGAACCCCCTGGAGGGGGAGGTCATCATGGACGCCACCGCCCGCCTGCTGGCGGCAAAGCCCGTCTATCACTACTATAAGCCCCACGCCGCCCACACCAAGGGCCACAAGGGCAAGCAGGAAAAGAAGAACCAGGGGGCCAAACCCCTCCCCGTGGAAAAGACCCCCAAGGCCGCCCAGGCGGCCCACCACCGGAAGGGCCCCAAAAAGGGCGCCCCCGCCCCGGTGAAGAAGGGGGACGCCCCCCAAAACCGCAACCCCGCCCGATCCAACCGGAGCCGGGGCCGCATCCCGCCCCGGCCCGAGCCCCCTAAGAGCCGGCAGAAGGACTCCACCGAGCAAAACAGCCTCATGAAGCCCTTCTATATTAGCCATGATTAAGGAATCCGACTGGCACCAGAGATACCGCCAGCCGCCCCGGAAAAAGCGCCGCCGCCGGGGGTGCCTGAGCCGGCTGCTGTCTACGGTGCTGGTGCTGGCGGTGCTGGTGGGCTGGTTCTGGTGGCAGCAAAACGGCCTGTCCAGCGAGACCCTTTCGGTGCCGGCCGCCCCCGACGGCTTTGCCGGCTACCGGGTGGCCGTGATCTCCGACCTCCACGCCAAGGAGTTTGGCCAGGACAATGAACGGCTGCTGGATTATGTCCAGGATCTGGAGCCCGACCTCATCGCCGTGGTGGGGGATCTCATCCACGCGCCGGAGCAGATGGACATGGTCCCCCCGGTGGCCCGGGGCCTGGCGGCCATTGCCCCCACCTATTACGTCACCGGCAACCACGAGTGGGCCGCCAAGGTGGTGGGGGAGCTGGAGCCCCTTTTGGAGGAATGCGGCGTCCGGGTCCTCTCCAACGACTATGTGATGCTGGAGCAGGGAGGCGACGTCATCGCTCTGCTGGGGGCCGAGGACAGCAACGGCCGCGCCGACCAGAAAACGGTGGAAGAGCTGGCCGACCAGGTCCGCCGGGAGCAGGGGGAGGTCTACCAGCTCCTGCTCAGCCACCGGAATAACCATTACGAGGAATACGCCCAGGCCCGGGTGGACCTGACCCTGGCCGGTCACGCCCACGGGGGCCTCATCCGCCTGCCCGGCACCGACGGCCTGGTGGGCCCCAAGCGGGAGATTTTGCCCCACTACACGGCGGGGCTGTATGACCTGTCCTATGGGCAGATGGTGGTCTCCCGGGGCCTGGGGAACCAGTTCCCCTGTTTCCGGCTGTTTAACCGGCCGGACGTCCCCTTGGTGGTGCTAAGCTGAGGGACATTTATACCAACGCCCAATTCGCTTTCGTGTTCCCGGTGTATAAAGCCGGTTTTCGGGTGAAGATTCATCCGGCCCGAGCGGTCTGCTGGTGACTTGGCTTATCATCAACCTGTAACTCTTTGCCTGCTTGCAGTCCAGTAATGAATGCAAGAACCTTCCATGCGTCTTGCTTAGATAGGTTAAGCGATGCTTGAATTGCAACTGCTCTCAATTCCTGTTCACCCATGTTCTCACCATCCTTCTGCTTCTTTGTTGAACAAAGAGTAACATGATTTAGCTAAGTTGTCAAGATATTTTCTCTTGACTGAACAAAGTTTTTTTGTTATACTCTCCCCGTAAGAAAGGGGGTCTTGTAATGGAACTTAAAGATCGCATCGCTACAATTATCAAAGAAAACCAACTAAAGCAAAAGGAATTAGCTGCTTTAGTTGGTGTTACAGAAAGCTATGTATCCACATTGTTATCTGGACGTAATCGAAACGTATCTACGACCGTAGCGAACCTGATCGAGGAAAAACTCGGATATAATGCACAATGGCTTTTATCTGGTGAAGAACCCAAGTATAAACAATTCAGCAAAAATCCGAATCTTTCTGATGCTCACAGGCAAGTGATTTTGCACTTGGAGAAAATGCCTGAAAGAGAAATCAAGGCTGTCCTTGTCTTTATCAACTCACTGGATGGATATAAAAAGGCTTTGGGAGTGCCTGATGAAGATTAAACTTCAAATATCCGTATTAGATGTATATTTTTAATAGCTTGCCTTGAGATACTGTCACTTGGACATGGAATGCAATATCCATATTTGAAGTATACCACTTGATATCAGCAAACCATTTGTTTCGCTATGCAGAGTGATTCACCGTATTCTACCAAAACCTTATAAAAATCTTTGGAAAACTTTTTATAAGGAGTATGAGAAACCAAGAGAGAAAGAAGTCACAGCCCATGAACCGCAAACAATTCAACCGGGGCCTTCGGGTGGGTATCCCCATCTCCCTGGGATACCTGGCGGTGTCCTTCACCCTGGGAATTACCGCGAAGAACGCCGGCCTGAGCGCCTTTCAGGCCACCCTCACCAGCCTGCTGGTGAACGCCTCGGCGGGACAGTATGCCGCCTTTACCATGATGGCCGCCCAGGGGGGCTATTTGGAGATCGCCATTTTAGAGGCGGTGACCAACGCCCGGTACATCCTCATGTCCTGCGCCCTGAGCCAAAAGCTCCCCCCCAACGCCAAGCTCTGGCACCGGCTGACCATCGGCTTTAACGTCAACGACGAGATCTTCGGCATGGCCATCGCCGAGGAGGGGAAGCTGAACCCCTTTTACTACTTCGGCATGATGACCATCGCCATGCCCGGCTGGGCCCTGGGGACCTTTTTGGGGACCTCCGTGGGCAACGTCTTGCCCGCCAACGTGGTCAGCGCCCTCAGCGTGGGCCTGTACGGCATGTTTCTGGCGGTGATCATCCCGGCCTCCCGGAAGAGCAAGGTGATCCTGGGGGTGGTGGTGGTCTCCATGGCCGCCAGCTTCCTCATGGAGTGCATCCCCTTCTTTGCCCAGATCGCCTCGGGCACCCGGCTGATCATCCTGACCATTGTCATCTCCAGCGGGGCGGCCATCCTCTTCCCCGTGAAGGACGCGGAAAAGGAGGAAGCCCATGACGCATAACACCTATCTTTACATCGCCATTGTGGCCCTGGTGACCTATCTCATCCGGGTCCTCCCCCTGACCCTGATCCGGCGGGAGATTAAAAACCAATTCCTCCGCTCCTTCCTCTACTATGTGCCCTATGTGACCCTGGCGGCCATGACCTTCCCCGCCATCATCCACGCCACCGGCAGCGTTTGGTCCGGCCTGGCGGCCCTGGTGGTGGGGGTGCTGGTGGCCTGGTTCAGCGGCAACCTCTTCCTGGTGGCCGCCTCGGGCTGCGTGGTGGTCTTTTTGGTGGAGCTATTGCTGCTGTAATACGAATTCCTGATGAAATGCTTTCATCAGGAATACGGCGCGGTGCGCGCCTGGAATCAGCCCTATGGGCTGATTCCCCGTCTCATCTATTTCAAATATTAAATTTTTTAATTGAGAAATAGGATAACGGGAGGAAACCATGGAAGAACACAACACCCAAGCACAGACGACCTATGAGGCCGGCTCCTACCACGTGGCCGTGGTGGGAGCCGGCCATGCGGGCATTGAGGCCGCCCTGGCCTGCGCCCGGCTGGGGCTGAGAACGGTGTGCTTTACCATCAACCTGGACGCTGTGGGAAACATGCCCTGCAACCCCGCCATCGGCGGCACCGGCAAGGGCCACCTGGTCCGGGAACTGGACGCCCTGGGGGGCGAGATGGGGAAGGCCGCCGACCAGGCCTGCATCCAGTACCGCCTGCTCAACCGGGGCAAGGGCCCCGCGGTCCACTCCCTCCGGGCCCAGGCCGACCGGCGGGAGTACCAAAAAATCATGAAACACACCCTGGAGCGCCAGGAGAACCTGTGGGTCAAGCAGGCCGAGGTCACAAAGCTCCTCACCCAGGACGGCCGCGTGGCCGGGGTGCAGACCCACACCGGGGCCATCTACCGGGCCCAGGCGGTGGTGATCTGCTCGGGAACCTATCTGGGGGGCAAGACCAGTGTGGGCCAGGTGACCAAGTGGAGCGGCCCCGACGGCATGTTTGGGGCCAACCAGCTCACCCAAAGCCTGCTGGAGGCCGGCCTCACCCTACGCCGGTTCAAAACGGGGACCCCGCCCCGGGTCAACGCCCGGTCCATCGACTTCTCCCGGCTGGAGTGCCAGGAGGGGGACGAGGACGCCATCCCCTTCTCCTTTGAGAACGAGACGCCCGCCCCCAACCGGGTGTGCTGCCATATCACCTACACCAACGAAAAGACCCACGCCATCATCCGGGCCAACCTCCACCGCTCCCCCCTCTTCTCTGGGGTCATCGAGGGGGTGGGGCCCCGGTACTGCCCCTCCATTGAGGACAAGGTGGTCCGCTTTGCGGACAAGCCCCGGCACCAGCTCTTCCTGGAGCCCATGGGGCTGGACACCGAGGAAATTTACATCCAGGGCTTTTCCTCCTCCCTCCCCGAGGACGTGCAGCTGGAAATGCTCCACACCCTGCCGGGGCTGGAGGAGGCCGAGATGACCCGCCCGGCCTACGCCATCGAGTACGACTGCGTGGACCCCACCCAGTTGCTGCCCACTCTGGAGCACAAAAAAGTGGCCGGCCTTTACGGGGCGGGCCAGTTCAACGGTTCCTCGGGCTATGAGGAGGCCGCCGTCCAGGGTTTTGTGGCGGGGGTCAACGCGGCCTTGAAAATTTTGGGCCGTCCCCCCCTCGTCCTGGACCGGAGCCAGGGGTACATCGGGGTCCTCATCGACGACCTGGTGACCAAGGGCACCAACGAGCCCTATCGGATGATGACCTCCCGCACGGAATACCGCCTGCTCCACCGCCAGGACAACGCCGACCAGCGTCTGTGCCCGGTGGGGTATGAGATCGGCCTGGTGAGCCGGGCCCGGTATGAACGGGTTTTGGAAAAATATGAACAAGTGAAACAAGAAATTCACCGCCTGGAGCACAGCGGCGTGGCGGCCACCCCGGCCCTCAACGCCCTGCTGGCAGCCAAGGGGGAGGCTCCGGCCAAAAACAGCCTGCGGCTGGCCGACCTGCTCCGCCGCCCTCGGCTGTGCTATGCCGATCTGGCCTCCCTGGACCCTCACCGCCCGGCCCTGCCCAAGGTTGTCACCGAGCAGGTGGAGATTTCTCTGAAATACGAGGGCTACATCGCCCGGCAGCAGCGCCAGGTGGAGGAGATGCGCCGGTTGGAGGGGAAGGTCCTTCCCCCGGACCTGGACTACCAGACCCTGGCCGGCCTGCGCCTGGAGGCCCGGCAGAAGCTCAACGACATCCGCCCCCAAAACCTGGGCCAGGCCTCTCGGATTTCCGGGGTCTCCCCGGCGGACGTGGCCGCGCTGATGATCGCCCTGGAACGCAAGGACCAATCAGGAGAACGCCCATGCAACTGACCAATGTAAAAGGAAACACCTGGGTTTGGGAGGGCCCCCAGTTGGTGGGGGTCTACCAGATCAGTGACAAAACCTGCCTTCTGCTGGACCCCGGCAGCACCAAGCTGCGGGAAGGGGTGGAGGAGGCCCTGTCCGCCGCCGGACTCACCCCGGTGGGAGTGATCTGCACCCACATGCACTACGACCACCACGAGACCAGCAAGTATTTCCGCCAGACCTACGGGGCCCAGGTCTGCCTGCCCCAGTTGGAGGCCGATATCGTCCGCAGTGAGGAGAGCTTGAAAAACCACCTTTTTAACTTCACCATGGGGATGATCCGCACCGTCCCAAGGCTCCAAAACCTGGTCTGCCCGGTGGACCGGGTCATTGGCCTGGGCGAGACCGAGATCGACTTCTGCGGGGTAACCCTGGGGATCGTCCACACCCCCGGCCACTCCCCGGACCATATCTGCGTGGTCACCCCCGACAACGTCTGCTTCGCCGGAGACGCCTTGATGACCGAGGACGTGCTCAAAGATGCTATGGTGCCCTTCGTCTTCGACATGGCCGACGACTTGAAGAGCAAGGAGATCCTGGCCGGGCTGGACTGCGACGCCTACATCTTCTGCCACAGGGGGGTCGTCTATGGCCCGGTGGCGGAGCTGGCGAAACAAAACGCCGACCACATCCGGGGCCAGCTGGCGGCCTGCGCCGCCCTGGTGACGGAGCCTATGACCTACAGCCAGTTTTACGCCGCCGTGGTCACCGCCATGGACCTCCCCGTGGGCCATCCCGCCCGGGGACTGCATTTGGAGCGGTACATCCGGCCCTATGTGGAATATCTCATTGACACCGGCGCGCTGGCGCTGATAGAACAGAACGGCGCCCCGGCGGTGGCTCCCAAGGAGGCGCGCCATGGGGAATAAGTCTGTGGTTCTGGGCCTTTCCGGCGGGGTGGACTCCGCCGTGGCCGCCCGGCTGCTCCAAGAGGCGGGTTACACGGTTTACGGCCACTGGCTGGACATCGGCCTGGGAGGACGGGAGGACGCCCAGCGGGTGGCCGAGACCTTTGGCATCCCCTTCTCCACGGGGGACATCCGCCGGGCGCTGGAGGAGGAGGTTATGGGCCCCTTCCAGCGGGACTACCTGGCCGGGCGGACCCCCCTGCCCTGCGCCCGGTGCAACCCCACGGTGAAATTCCCCGCCCTCTTCCGCCGGGCCCAGGAGGTGGGGGCGGACTTTGTGGCCACGGGCCACTACGCCCGCATTGAGACCGGGGCGGACGGGGAGACCCGCCTCTGCCGGGGGGCCCACACCAACGACCAGGCCTACATGCTGGCCCGGCTGCCCAAGGCCTGGCTGCCCCGGATTCTCTTCCCCATCGGGGGCTATGAAAAGACCCAGGTCCGCCAGCTGGCCCGGGACTTCGGCATCCCTGTGGCGGAAAAGCCCGACAGCATGGAGATCTGCTTCATCCCCGACGGAGACTACGCCGCCTGGCTGGACCGGCGGGGGACCACGCCGCCCCCCGGCGACTTTGTGGACAAGACGGGCAAGGTTTTGGGCCGGCACAAGGGCATCCACCACTATACCATTGGCCAGCGGCGGGGTTTGACCATTTCCGCCGGGCACCGGCTGTTCGTATCGGCCATCTGCCCGGAAGACGATACCGTGGTCCTCTCTGACGGCACCGACCTGATGGCCGATGTGGTCTGGGGAGAGGACTGGAACCCCTTGGCCCCTGTGGAAGAGGGGGAGGAGGTCACCGTCCGTCTGCGCCATTCCAAAAACGAGACCCCTGCCCGGTTTTCCCCCGCGGGCACGGGAGGACGTCTGGAACTGCTGGCCCCCGCCCGGGCCCCCACCCCCGGCCAGTTGGCGGTGCTCTACCGGGGGGACACCGTGCTGGGCAGCCTGTGGATCACCGGGGCCCGGCGGGTGAATGAGGAAAAGGAGTGAAAGGCTGTGGAGCTGCGTCAGGTGAAAGGAAACACCTGGGTGCTGGAGAGCTGGGAGCTCATCCCGCTGTACAAAGTGGACGACCACCGGTGCATCCTGCTGGACACGGGGACCTATGACCAGCGGGAGGAGATCGAGGCCGCCCTGGCTCAGGCGGGCCTCACCCCGGTGGCCGTGCTGGGGAGCCACGCCCACATTGACCACATGGGCTCCTACGCCTATTTCCAGCGGGAGCGGGGGGCCCTTCTGGCCCTGACCCTGGGAGAGGCGGGGCAGATCTTCTCCCCCCTGGGGATTCAGTTACAGTATTACAACCTGAACTTGGGAGCCTTTGCCGACTACCCCGAGCTGGCAACCGCCCCCTGCCTGCCGGACCGGATCATTTTGCCCCAGGAGCGGGAGGTCACCCTTTGCGGGGTGACCTTCGGCCTGGTGCGCACCCCCGGCCACACGGTGGACCACATCTGCGTGCGCACCCCGGACAATGTCCTGTATCTGGCCGACGCCATGATGACCGGGCGGGTGCTCTACCACGCCAAGTTCCCCTATGCCTTTTCCATGGAGGTCTATCTGGACTCCCTGGCAAAGCTCCGGGGGGAGAAGGCGGACAAGTATATCGTGGCCCACAAGGGGGTCTATGGAGAGATTTTACCCTTTATTGACCTGGAGCTCCAGTTTCTCCGCCAGCGGATGCTGGGCCTGCTGGAGCTCATCCAAGGGCCGATGACGGCCAAGGACCTCACCGCGGCCATCTGCCGGCGGGACCACGTCCCCGCCCGAAACCCCAGGCACCTGGCCTATTTTGAACAAGCCAGCCAGACCTACCTCACCTACCTGGCCGACCGGGGCTACCTGACCCTGGCGGCGGAGGATAACCGGCTGGTTTACCGCAAGGCCCCCAATCTCCGGCCCTCGGCGGCTCCCATGCCCCCCACCGGGCAAGTTTGGCCCCAGAGGAATCCAACCCAAGGGAGGAACCCATCATGGAACTGGAACAAGTGAAAGGCAGCACCTGGGTGCTGAAAAGCTGGGAGCTCATCCCCTTTTACAAGGTGGATGACCACCACTGCGTCCTGCTGGACACGGGCCTTGCCGAGCAGCGGGAGGACCTGGAAACCAGCCTGACCCAGGCCGGCCTCACCCCAGTGGGGGTGATTTGCAGCCACGCCCACATCGACCACATGGGCAACATGGCCTACCTGAAAGAGACCTACGGCACCCAACTGGCCATGTCCCTGGGAGAGGCGGGCCACCAGATGAGCTACCTGGGCCTGAATGTCACCAATTATCTTATGTCCCCCGAAGACGTGGTGGCCTCCCCCTCCCTGGGGGGTACTCCCTGCTTGGCCGACCGGATCATTCTGCCCGGGGAGGAGAGGATCACCTTCTGCGGGGCGGACTTCGACATCATCCGCACCCCCGGCCACACGGTGGATCACATCTGCGTGGGCACCCCGGACAATGTGCTGTATCTGGGGGACGCCATGATGACGGGGCGGACCCTTCACCACTCCAAGTTCCCCTATGCCTTCTGCGTCCGGGACTATCTGGACTCCATGCGGAAACTGCGCACCCTGCCGGCGGACAAGTTCATCGTGGCCCACTTCGGGGTCTATGACGAGATCCTGCCCCTGGTGGACATGGAGGCCCGGTTCTTCGCCGAGCGGATGCTGGACCTGCTGGACCTGGTGGGGGACTACACCACCCCCAAGCTGCTGGCCTCGGCCATCTGCCGGCGATACCGCATCAACGCCGGGGACCTGCGGGACCTGTCTTATTTCGAGGCCTCAGCCCTGTCCTACATCAACTACCTGCGTGGCCTGGGCTATTTGGAGGCCTACATAGAGGACAACCAAATCCGCTACCGGCGAACCCCGGCCTCCTACCAGCGGAAAGAGGGAAAACGCCAGGCGGAGCTGCCCAAGACGGGGCAGTTTCGGTGAGGGAGATCGTAACGCGTGAAAAAGCGCGGTCTGAGTGATGTGCTCAGACCGCGCTTTTTGTTTGGGCGGGGAGACCTGCTGCCACCTTACGTCGGTGCGTCTATGACCCACGCTGAGGAATCCTCAACGCTCGCCCTCATCCGACCCGGCCTATGGCCGGCCCACCTTCCCCCCCAGGGGAAGGCGATTGGCAAGCCCTGTATGGCTTATGTAGAAAACTACCGTAGCAAAACCCCCAACGTAGCCTAATAGCGTAGGCTTCCCCTTGGGGGGAAGCTGTCAGCGGAGCTGACTGATGAGGGGGCGATCTGGAGTATCGGCGGGTAGAAGAATCCCGTTGCCATCTTGGGCCGGTGGGTCTATTACCTACGCCGAGGAATCCTCGACGCACGCCCTCATCCGACCCGGCCTGCGGCCGGCCCACCTTCCCCCCAGGGGAAGGCGATTGGCAAAGCCTGTGTGGCTTACTGTAGAAAACTACCATAGCAAAAACCACAACGTAGCATAGCACGTAGGCTTCCCCTCGGGGGGGGAAGCTGTCAGCGCAGCTGACTGATGAGGGGGCGATCCAGAATACCGCCGGAGCAGAACACACTCCGTTACACGCCGTCGTTCTCCCCTGCCAGCCGGACCACGTAGTCTGTGCTCTGGGGGTCGCCGGGGACGGTGGTGTGGGCGATGTAAAGGAATCGGTCAAGCTCGCAGTAATAGTAGTTGGTTTCGTTCCCCTGGCTGTCCAGAACCTGATAGAGGGAGCAATCGAGATAGTCATCCAGGGAAAGCTCCTTTAGGCCGGGAATTTCCTTTAGCGTGGACAAGGGCTTGCTGATGCAGACGGGGGTAGCATAGTCGTCTGAAACAGGCCAAGCAGAGGAGAGAACGTTGACCAGGGTGGCGGCAAAGCGATCCGACTGAACAACAAAGGAAGTGGAGGGGAGATAGGCCTCCGACGGCCCCAGGTCGTCTGCCCAGTAGAGGACTTCGGCAATTTGATACGTACCGCCTCCCTGAAAGGCGGTGAGAGGGCTGCCGTTCTCAAGCCAGAGATCCAGTGTCTTTTTCCAATAGGGCTGGAACTGCGTAAAGGAATCAAACACTGCCTTGGAGCCGGAGACAGAGGAGATACCCTGATCGTTATTGCTCTCCTGGGCAGGCAGATCCCAGCAAAATTCACCGGCGTTATCGACCAGGTTGCAGAAAATGAGCCCGCAGAACGCAAGATAGTATTCCACATACGGGTACGTATCTGGGGAAACAGCCTGCTCAAATTGCAGGGTAATGGAATAGGGCTCGGTCTCCGTCTGCAAAGAAATGGTATAGGGCCCCACCGCCTGGGAGACATGAAGGGCCTCCAAAAGAGCCTGGCAGGCGGGGGCGTCCCCAATGTAGGGCGTTTTGCAGGCATAGACCTCTTCCCCCCAGCCGGTGTTGAGGTAGGTATCCAGCGCAAGCACAAAGTCCCGCCACCGCTGGTCTTGGCAGAAGCTGGCGTCTAAAACCTGGAGTTTCCGGGTGGCGGAATAGCCGTCGTGGTTCACCCGGACCAGTTGGGCATAGTCCCCCGCCGTGGCGTCCAGATAAAACTGGGTGCCTCCGTTGGGATCAGAGAGGCAGAGGGAACCGTCTGCGGGGGTGTAGCTCTCCAGAGGGGTGTAGTCCTCCCGGTCATAGTCCCGGACCAGGGCCACCAGATCCCGTTGCAGCTCCTCCGGCAGGGGAAGGGAGATGTGGCGCTGCTGCACAGCGCTCTCGGTGATGGATACCCCCTCCAACTGTGCCCCTTGCTTGCCGGGGTTGGCCAGCATGAGGACGGCGGCCACCACACAGACCACCAGGGCGGTGACCGCCACCCAGAGCCGGGGGTGCCGGTAGTCCAGCACGTGGCGGATGCGTCCCTTGGGGTCCTCCTCCCCAAAGGCCAGGGGGACGGCCTGGGGCAGGGAGGTCTTGTGGCCCAGACGGAGGAGGGTGGTGGCGTACTGGACGGTGTGGTCGGGGTCGAAGGACCGGATCACCGCCTGGTCGCAGGCGGTTTCAATGTCCCGGCAGAGGAGCCGGTAGGACAGCCACAGCAGGGGATTGCACCAGTGCAGGCACAGGGCCACCCAGGCCAGGGGCTTAGCCCAGTGATCCCGCCGGCGGATGTGGGCCTGCTCGTGGAGGAGAACGTATTGCCGGTCACCGGCGGCCATGCCGGCGGGGAGATAGATCCGGGGACGGAAAAAACCGCAGACAAAGGGGCCGCCAATTTGGTCGCTCTCATAGATGTTATCCCGGAGGAGGACTGCCTCCGCCAGCTTCCGCCGGAGACGGAGGTAGGAGACCCCGCCCCAAAGGAGCATCCCCCCGGCCCCCAGCAGCCAAAGAGAAGTGACCAGGTCCGACCAGGAGAGGGCGGGGGATTCCTCTTGGGGTGCGGAAGGGAGCGCCGGCTCTGTGGCGGGCAGCACCGGCGACGGGGCCTCTTCCTGGATGGGAGACGGGACCACGGGGGCCTCCTCCCGGGCCGGGGCGGTTGCAAGGTAGGTTCCCTGGGCGATGGGGGCGGGGATGAGGCTCACCGGCAGGGAAAAGCTCACCGGGCAGACCATCCGCAGGAAGACCACCGCCCACAGGCAGCAGAGAATCCACCGGGGGGCCTTTTTCAGCAGCAGCCGCAAAACCATCACGCACAGGGCGGCCACCGAGGCGGTGGCGGTCATGGTGAGCAGCGTTTGGAGGATGGGGTTCATGGCTGTTCTCCTTCCAATTCATAGATGGTGGGATGACTGTTGTCGTCTTCCGAAAAACGTAGGTAGACATCCTCTGTGGTGGAAATGAGCTGTTCTTCCAAACGGAAGAAATATTCCAGATACCATTGGTCGGTGCCCCAAATGTGGTACCAGTAGGCCAGATAGAGCCCGTCGTCCGCTTGATAGATCCGGTAGCCGGTATCGCTGTCAGACCAGAGACTGTGGTCCTCATATTCCTCGCCCGTGGCTGGTTCAGAGAGATGATAGAGATACCAGGCATTCAGGACGGTGTGTCCAGCCAGCAAATCCTCGGGATGGTGGGCCGGGTCGGCCACGGTGTAGTCTGTCAACGGAGCGTAGGCTTGCAGGAAGCTGTTTCGGATCTGATCCGGCATACCGGCCCGAGTGGAGGTGTAAAGGGGGGATAGGAAGGGGGAAAGAATAAACTCTCCCGGCTCCTGGGGGGTACCAAAGTAGGGGCAGTACCCCAAGACAAGCCCCTCAGAAGTGCTGTTGGAATACAAGGTCTCCCCAATGGTATACGCCGGGTGGAAGACATAGTACACAATGCCGGAAACTGTGGTGTAGTTGGGCAAGGACATCACATTTTCCCACCACCACAGGTGCCGCTGGGGATAGAGGTACTGGAAGGCCTCCAGGGGCCACAGCCGCAGCCCGTCGCCGCTGGCGGGCAGGCCGCTTCGGTCCACCCGGAACCCCACCCCGTTGTCGGGGTGGTACCAGGCGAAGTCGTCCACCTCCGGGGTCACCGACAGGAAGAGCAGGCCCAGGGACCGCAGGGCCCGGTCTGCCCACTGCCGCTGCGCCGCGCTGGTGACAGAGGTTTCCGGGGCCAGTACCAGGGTCTTGTGCTGGCCGGGGCGGGCTTGGAACTGGAGGGTGTAGTCCCCCACGGCCTTCCGGACCCCCAAGGCGTCCAGCAGAACCCGGGCGGCGTCCAGGTCGTCGGCACTGGCGGGGGCCAGGTCATAAAGTTCCTGGGCGGAGGGGTGGGGGAGCAGGGCGTCGGTCTGCTCCCACCAGTCCACCCAGCGGTGGTAAACGGTGTTGGAGGTGTATTTGGCGTAGTGGCTGTAATCCCCATCCAACTGGGCCATGCGGCAGGTGTCCCCCTGGGCCCCATGGCGCACCTGGACCAGCCAGGGTTGAGAGACCTGGGTGGTCAGCAGCCGGTATTCCACAGGGGAATCGGGCCGGGAGAGCAGGATGGTCCCCTCGGGCAGGCCGGGGTCCTCACAGGGGGTATAGCGGCTGTGATGGGTGTCGTCCAGCACCGAGACCAACTCCTGAAGCAGGGAATCGGGCAGGGGGATGGCTTCCCTCTGGCTGACCATGGCCCCTTGGGAGATGAAGTGCCCGCCCAGCCGGTAAGTGCCCTCTTCCGGGTCCGCTGCCAGACAAATGGTCACCAGCAGGCAGGCCGCCAGGGCAATGGAGAGCACCCAGGCCACCGGGCGCTTGTATTGGAGCAAAACCTCGATCCGCTCCTTGGCGTCCTCCTCTCCAAAGGCCAGGGGCACGGCGCTGGGGACCCCCGGTTCCCGGCTCAGGTGGAGGAGGGCGGCGGCATAATCCGCGGCGTCCCCCTCCTCCCCCTGGTCAAACTGCCGCAGCACCGCCTGGTCGCAGGCGGTCTCGATGTCCAGGCAGAGCAGCCGGTAGGCCACCCACAGCACGGGGTTGAACCAGTGGAAGCAGAGGATGCAATAGGCCAGGGGCTTGGTCAGGTTGTCGCCCCGGCGGATGTGGGCCTCCTCGTGGAGGAGGACATAGCGGCGGTCCTGTCCCGCCAGCCCCAGGGGAAGGTAGATTTTTGGGTGAAGAATCCCCAGCACAAAGGGGGAGGGGATGAGGTCGGTTTCATAGAGGTTGCCCTCCACCTTCACCGCCTCGGCGGTGCGCCGGTGGAAGCGGCGGTAGCAGACCCCCGCCCAGGTCAGGGCCACCAGGGTCCCCGCCGCCCAGCCGCCAAAGACCACCTTGGGCCAAAGGGGCGGAGCAAGGGGAAGGGGATCGTAGGTGGGGGCGGCGGCCTGGGCTCCCGGCGCGGGAGCTTCCTGCCCGGCTGGGGAGGGGGATTGGTCCGGGGCCTCCGTGGGGGGAGCGCCCTGGGACGCTGGGTCGGCAGCGGGCGGGGAAGAGGAGAGGACAAACTGGGCCGCCGAGCCGTCGGCAATCCCCCGGGGCACCAGGCTCACAGGAAGCTGGAAGCTGGCGGGGCAGACCATGCGAAAGAAGACCGCCAGCCACAGCAGGCAGACCAGGGCCCGGGGAAGCTTGGGCAGGAAGAACCGCACCGCCATGACCACCAGGGCCACCAGCCCGGCGGACAGGCTCATGGTGAGCAGGGTGTAGAGAAATTGTTCCATGGAGGTCTCCTTTCTGAAAGGGGGTCAGGATGGGGCGAGGGTCAGCTCAGCCACATAGAGGGGGAGATCCGCCTGGCCTCCGTCGGGGTAGTAGGCCAGGAAAAGGGAGTCATCCTGAAAATAGTAACAGTATCCGGTAAAGTGGTCCTCTTGGTCCCAAACCTGGTAAGTCTCCGTGGCTCCCTCTGGGGCGACGGGGAAGGAGATGTCAGAGAGACCGCCGGGGGAGAAGTCGGGGCGGTGCAGCTCCACCTGGGTTTTTTCCAGGGAATCCGTGTTATTTATGGTGGTGTCGGGATAGCCAGTCTCGGAGCCATCTCCCAGCCGGATGGCAAAATAGTCACGGCGAAGGACGACCTTGAGCGTGCTGCGGTAGAGGTCCTCCATCTCCTGGGAGAATTCCGGAAAATCAGAGTCGGGAAGCACCGTAAATTCCTTCACCGCGTAGCACCGCCCGGTGGGCTTGCCGGGGAAATAGGGGGAGAGATCGTCGTGGTGGAGGGTGAAATAGGTTCGGAACGTCTCGAGCGAGTAGGAGTCTACCGGGGTCGAGTCCCTAACAGAGCTGTTGGAAAGGGTGTATGGAACGGAATCCGCCTCCACCTGGGTGTTGGGGGGATAGACATAGCGGAGCTCTTGGACGTTGTCGATCAGGGCCAGGATGGGGAGGCTGACGGACTTAAAATAGGATTCAATCCAATGCCATTCCAGCGCATTGGCGGGGGGCCGTTCCAGGTTGAGGACGATGCTGTAGGGCTCCTCCTCCGTCTGGAAAGAGAGGGTGTAGGGCCCCACGGCGTCTTCCACGCAAAAGGCATCTAAGATGGCCTCTATGTCAGCGGTCTTGCCCCTGTGGGAGACCTTCAGGGCGTAAAGATCCTCCGCCCGGCCAATGGCGAGGTAGTATTCCACCTTGGCTTTCCAGTCGGCATAGGCCTGGGAGCCGGCAAGCCCGTCCGCCAGCACCGCCCGCTGACAGGGGAAGGGAGCGGTGGGGAGGACCCGGTAGAGGACCAGCTCCCCACCTTCTTCCAGGAGATAGTAGGTGGCCGGCCCGTCGGGGCTGGAGAGGGTCACCGCCCGGTCGGGCAAATCCTCAGGGGCGGGACAGGAGACAAAGTTCCCAAAGTCGGCCTGGGCCAGCAGGTCGGTGAGATCCCGGGTCAGGTCCTGGGAGAGGGGTACGTTGGTGGGAACCTTGCACGGTTCGTTGGCAGGGACCTTGCGCTGTTCTGCCCAGGCCTTTCCGGAGAGGAGCGTTTCCACCACCGTGGCCTGGGTGATTTCCCGCCCCTCCAACTGGGCCGGGGGCGCGGCCCGGTCGGCCAGCAGCAGGACCCCGGTCACCACGCAGGCGGCTACGGCGGTCACAACCAGCCAAAAGGCGGGCTGTTTGTAAGAGAGCACCGAGCGGACCCGGCCCGTGGCGTCCTCCTCCCCACCGGCCAGGGGGACCACGGCGGGGAGGGACGGGCCGTGACCCAGGTGGAGCAGGGCTTCGGCATATCGAACGGTGTCTTTGCCGTCGAAGGAGCGGATCACCGCCTGGTCGCAGGCGGTCTCAATGTCCCGGCAGAGGAGCCGGTAGGACAGCCACAAAATGGGGTTGAACCAGTGGGCACACAGGGCCAGGTAAGCCAGGGGTTTCATCAGGTGGTCGCCCCGGCGGATGTGGGCCTGCTCATGGAGGAGAACGTAGCGGCGGTCCTCCCCTCCCAACCCCGCAGGCAGATAGATGCGAGGCCGGAAAAACCCGCAGACGAAAGGGGTGTCGATCTGGTCGGTCTCGTAGATGTTTTCCTCTATGCGGACCGCGTCCGCGATCCGCCGCCGGAGCCTGCCATAGGAAAGCACAGCCCAAAGGAGGGCGGCGGCCCCGCCCACAGCCCAGACACCAGTGAGGATGATGGGCCACACGGAGGCATTTTCGGTGGGGATCGCCGTGTGCACCACGGGGGCGGAGACTTCCCCGCTGGCAGTTGGGGTGGCCTCCGGCACGGCCTCTTCCGGGGCAGCGGAGGGGGCAGCCTGTTGGGCCGGGGGCAGGACCCGCTCCAGGGAGGCCCCGTTGGAAATGGCCTGGGGCATCAGGCTCACGGGCAGGGAAAGCCCTGTGGGGCAGACCATCCGCAGAAAGACCACCAGCCAGAGGCAGCAGGGAATCCACCGGGGGGCCCGTTTCAAAGGCAGCCGCAGGACCATCACGCATACCGCAGCCACAGAGGCCGTGGCGGTCATGGTGAGCAGGGTTTGGATCAGTTGTTCCATGGGTGCCTCCTTTCTGAAGGGGCGTGGGTACAGGGTCAGGTCCTCAACTGGACCAGGTATTCCAGGGTTTCCCCGCCGCCGGTGAGATCAAAGTGAGCCAGGAACACATTGCCGTCCCATTCGTAGATGCGGTAGCCGGTGTCCTGGGTGTGGGCATCCTGGATCACCGTGCAGATGGCCTGGCCCGGGTGCTGGGCCGGGTCTGCGCCGTAGGCGGCCAGGAAGTCGTTGGCGGGGGTCAGGTCTTGGGAGGGGAAGTAGTAGGGGTCACCGTAAGACCCCTCTGTGCCGCTGCCCAGGGCGGGGCTCTGAAAGCTGTAGGACCGGATGTCGTAGGAGGCCCTGGCCAGGGCGGCTTTCGGCACGTGGGGCGCGGCATAGAGCACCTGGCGTGTGGCGTAGGTGTGGGAAGGGTTACGGCTGAAATAGGCGCCCCCTGTCTGCTGCATCTGCCGGTACGCCAGACGGAAGGCCTCCGGGTCATCCGTGCCCGGCGCTGCTGCGGTGAAATAGGGGTGAAGGGTCCCGTGGGCGTCCTTGGCGGCCCAGGTAATGGTGTCGATGTTGCCGAGAAGGGAAAACAAGACGGCCTGTGTGCAGTGCAGGTAGGGGAAGAGGATTTCCTCCTGCTCGCTCAGAATGGGCGGCTGTTCCAATGCGATGGTCAGGCGGCAGGGCTGGGAACTCCGGTCCAGTTGGAGGGAATAGCCGCCGGATACCAAGGAGAAGTTGAGCTCAGCCAGCAGCGCGGAGAGTTCATCCTCGTCCTGGATCTCCCGGCCCCGGTTCGCAAAAAGCGTATCCGGGCGAGTAGTCCACAGGTAGGTGTCGAGCTTTTCCTGCCAAGCGGCGTAGGCCGCGTGGCACGCCGGGGGCATGGGATACTTTCTCGAGGTAAACCGATCTCCGCCGACATAGTGATCCACAAGGAGATCGAGGGTATCCTGGGTGTACAGGAAGGTGTAGCCGCAGTCTTTGCCGTGTTGGAACTCCGGGGAGAGGGTTACCGTTCCCTCTGCCCAGATGGCCTGGGTGTCGAGGTCGGAAGGTTCGGTGGCTTCCGGCAGATCATATTGGGCCACCAGCTCGATCAGCTCGTTTTGCAGGTCTGTTGGGATGGTTACAGAGATGTGATTGACCCACACTTTGCCGGAGAGGATGTCATCTCCCTTAAACCGCTGGGTGGCATCCGCCAGCAGCAGCACCCCGGCCACCACGCAGGCGACCACGGTGGCCACCACCAACCAAAAGGCGGGCTTTTTATAAGAGAGCACCGAGCGGACCCGACCTTTCGCGTCCTCCTCCCCAAAGGCCAGGGGGACCACGGCGGGGAGGGACGGGCCGTGACCCAGGTGGAGCAGGGCTTCGGCATATTGAAGGGTGTCTTTGCCGTCAAAGGAGCGGATCACCGCCTGGTCACAGGCGGTCTCAATGTCCCGGCAGAGGAGCCGGTAGGACAGCCACAAAATGGGGTTGAACCAGTGGACACACAGGGCCAGGTAGGCCAGGGGCTTCATCAGATGGTCGCCCCGGCGGATGTGGGCCTGCTCATGGAGGAGAACGTAGCGGCGGTCCTCCCCTCCCAACCCCGCAGGCAGATAGATGCGGGGTCGGAAAAACCCGCAGACGAAAGGGGTGTCGATCTGGTCGGTTTCATAGACGTTTCCGTCCACGCGGATCGCGTCCGCGATCCGCCGCCGCAGCCTGCCGTAGGAGACCACAGCCCACAGCAGCGCAGCGGCCGTTCCCGCTGCCCAGATAACCGTAAGGGCTACGGGCCAAAGGGGTGCGCTTGCGTCAGGAGTCTCCGTTCGCGTGACGGGAGTCGCCGGCATGGAGACGCCCGTTTCCTGGATGGGAACCGTTGGGATGGGCTCTTCCGGTGCGGCCTGGGGCGCGGTGGGCAGGATGTCTTCCACATAGCTCCCGTTGGAGACGCCTTGGGGTACCAGGCTCACGGGCAGGGAAAGTCCTGTGGGGCAGACCATCCGCAGAAAGACCACCAGCCAGAGGACGCAGGGAATCCACCGGGGGGCCCGTTTCAGGGGCAGGCGCAGGACCATCACACACACCGCAACCACGGAGGCGGTGGCGGTCATGGTCAGCAAAGTCTGAATTAAGTGTTCCATAAGGGCCTCCTTTCAGGGGGCAGGGGGCAAGGATCAGTGGCTTTGCTTATACTCCTCCAGCATTTTTTCAATTTCGGCGGCCTCCTGATCGCTGACGCTGCCGGCCCGGAGGAAGGCGGCCAGGAAGTTGGGCAGAGAGCCGCCGAAGGACCGCTGCAGGACCTCCTGCCCGTCAGCCTGCTGGACGGTGGCTTTGTCCACCAGGGAGGTGACAATGGTGGCCTCGTTTTTCAGGCAGCCCTTGTCGCACAGGCGCTTGATGACGGTGTAGGTGGTGGTGCGCTTCCAGCCCAGGGTTTCCTCGGCCAGCTTGCACAGATGGGGGGAGGAGATGGGCTCGGCCGACCAGACCAGGTCCAGCAGACGGTGGTCGGCTAAGGAGAGGGGTTGCTTCGGTTTCATAGGACATACCTCCAGTCGAAGGGTTTAGACAACTGTAGTCTAACATGCTCGACTGACATTGTCAAGGGATTTCTCAGAAGAAGGCGAAGCCCGCCCCAACAAAAAAGCCCCTCTGCCAAGCAGAAGGGCTTTTCCGGGCTCATACGAAAACTCGTTAAAAAACTTTCGTTTTTTATAGCGCGAAGCGCGTCGAGTTTTGTATGAGACGGGGCGGTGCGAAGCACCGCCAGCACGCGCAGCGTGCGTGTTTCAAATGAAAGAATTTCATTTGAAATTAGCATCAAACGATCTGAAACAGATAAAATTTCAAATACTCCGTCTCCGGCACCCCCCAGAGGATGGGGTGATCGGGGGCCTGCCGCCGGTCCTCGATCTGCCGGAGGGAGACGGCGGCGTCCGCCGCGGCCTCCCGGAGCATCTGGCAGAAGAGGGTGGGGGTCATAAAGTGGGAGCAGGAGCAGGTGGCCAGGTAACCGCCCCGAGGCAGGAGCTTCATGGCCTTCCGATTAATTTCCTTATAGCCCCGGTAGGCATTCTTCACCGTGGCGCCGCTTTTGGTGAAGGCGGGCGGGTCCAGGATGATGTAATCGTAGGGGTGTTTTTTCTCTTTGGCCAGGTCGGTGAGCAGGTCAAAAACGTCGGCCTGGAGGACGTCCACGTTGTCCAACCCATTCCGGGCGGCGTTGCGCCGGGTGAGCTCCACGGCGTCCTTGGAGATATCCACGGCGGTGACGTGGGCGGCCCCGGCCTTGGCGCAGTTGAGGGCGAAGGCCCCGGTGTGGGTGCAGCAGTCCAGGATATGGCGGCCGGGGGCCAGGGCGGCGGCCGCCCGGCGGTTATATTTCTGGTCCAGGAAGAAGCCGGTCTTCTGGCCGCCCATGTAGTCCACATCATAGGAGATACCGTTTTCTACCAAGGTCACGTGGCCGTCCAGGTCGGTAGCCAGGCCGGGGAGGGGATAGAAGCCTTTCTCCCGTGGGAGGCCCTCCTTGTCTCGCAGGGCGGCCTCGTTGCGCTCATAAATGGCCCGGACTGAGACCCCGAAGCCGGCCAGCAGCTCCACCAGCAGGGGGTAGAGCAGCCCCTTGCGGACCTCCATCCCCAGGGAGAGGACCTCGGTGACCACAATGTCCCCGAAGAGATCCACCGTCAGCCCGGGGAACTGGTCGGCCTCTCCGAAGATCAGCCGGGAGCAGGCGAAGTCCGGCCCCATGACGGTTTTGCGGTAGTCCAGAGCGTATTGAAGCCGCCGCCGCCAAAAGGCCTCGTCGAAGCGGTCGTTGGTGTTCCGGGAGAGCAGCCGCACCCGGATCTTGGAGTGGTCGTTGATGACCCCAGCCCCCAGCCAGCGGCCCTTTTGGGTGACCACGTCCACAATGTCCCCGTTTTCATAGGGCCGGTCGGGGCCGGTGGTCTCCTCCCCATAGACCCAGGGATGCCCCGCCCGCAGGGACCGGGCGGCCTTTTCGTTGACGGTGAGGATGGGATAGGGACGTTCGGCCATGGCGTGGCCCTCCTTTGTGTTGCAGAAATCAGGCGGCCGCCTGGGACCGCCTGGGAAGTATGGCGTTATTATAGCCTCTTTTCTGCCTCAACGCAAGGGCATTGGCGCGGGGGGTTCGTGCGTCTGTTACCTACGCTGAGGGACCCTCCAGACTCGCCCTCATCCGACCCGGCCTGCGGCCGGCCCACCTTCCCCCCCAGGGGAAGGCGATTGGCATAACCTGTATGGCTTACTGTAGAAAACTACCGTAGCAAAAACCCCAACGCAGCATAGCACGTAGGCTTCCCCTCGGGGGGAAGCTGGCACCGAAGGTGACTGATGAGGGGGCGATATGGTAGTGACGGTGGGTAGAAGAATCTCGTTGCCACCTTCCCCCCAGGGGAAGGCGATTATTGGCAAACCCTGTGTGGCTTATTGTAGAAAAATACCGTAGCAATCACTCCGACGTAGCATAGCACGTTGGCTTCCCCCCCGGGGGGGGGGAAGCTGTCAGCGCAGCTGACTGATGAGGGGGCGATGCGGAATACCGGCGGGTAGAAGAACTCCGCCCCTCAAAACCCGAAGACCCGGCGAGAAAGGGAGGGAAATCCAGGAAGAAAAGAATTGCATTTCCCTATAGCTTTTTGCGAGAAAAGATGATACAATGTATTACATATTAGATAGATAAAGAGGGAGGCGGTACCATGGCGCCAATTCGCTTGGTGGCTCTGGACCTGGACGGAACCTTGCTCAATGAGGAAAAGATCATCACGGAGGGGAACCTGGAAGCCCTGGCTGGGCTGCGGGCGGCGGGGGTCCTGATGGTGCCCGTCACCGGCCGGCCGGCCCAGGGCCTGCCCCGGCAGGTGCTAGAGCTGCCCGGCCTGCGCTATACCATCACCTCCAACGGGGCCACCATCCGGGACCTGGTCACTGGGGAAACCTTATTGGAAAAACACCTGGCGGCGGAAAAGGGCCTGGAGGTCCTGGCGGCCTGCGCGGAGTTTCCCATGATCCGGGAGGCCTTCCGGGAGGGGGTGGGCTACCTCTCCCAGGCCGATTACGACGCCCTGTGCGCCCGGTACGCAGGGACGGCCCTGCTGGACTATGTGCTGGACACCCGGCAAATTCTCCCCGGCACCGTGGAGGACTTTTTGCGGACAGACCCCCGGCCCATTGAGGAGCTTTTCTTCCTCACCGACAGCGTAGAGGCCAAGCTCCGCCTCCGGGAGCGGCTGTCGAAGGTCCAGGACATCGGCTTTGCCGACCCTTTCCCCCGGGACCTGGAGGTCATCGCCGGGGGCATTGACAAGGGGGAGGGGCTCCGTTTCCTGCTGGACCGCCTGGGGATCTCCCCCGAAGAGGTGCTGGCCATGGGGGACGGCGGCAGTGATATCCCCCTGCTCCAGGCCGCCGGCATCGGCGTGGCCATGGAAAACGCCACCGACGGCGTGAAAGCGGCAGCCGATTTTGTGACCACTTCCTGCGATCACGACGGCGTCGCTGCGGCATTAAAAAAGTTTGTGCCGGGCCTGTGAAGCAGGTTTAACAGCAGGAGAGAAAAGAGGAATCGTTATGCAGAAGATTATTCTGGTGGCAGAGACCGGGTCCGACATCCCGGCAGACCTTGCCCGGCGCGAGGGAATTTACCTGGTGCCCATGCACGTAACCATGGGGGAGAAAACCCTGGACGACGGCGCGTTCCCCTCAGATGAGATTTGTGCCCATTATGACCGGACGGGAGAGCTTCCCAAAACCAGCGGCAGCACGCCGGAGGATTTCACAAAAATCTTCACCCAGATCCGGGCGGAGCATCCCCAAGCCGAAATTCTTCACCTGGCCTATTCCGCCTCCACCACTATGTCCTACCAGAGCGCCAAAGTGGCGGCCAAGGGCATGGAGGGAATCGTCAGCCTGGATACCAAGCACGTCTCCGCCGGCCAGGCGGCCATCGTGACCACCCTGGCGGCCTTTTTACGGGAGCATCCCGAGACCACCCTGGACCAGGCGGTCCAGAAGGCCCAGGAGCTCTGCCGGCGGGCACGGATGTGCTTTGTGCCCGACGACCTGGAATACCTCCGGGCCGGCGGACGGATCAGCAATGTGGTCTATTACTTAGGCGGGCGGCTGCTCCACCTCCATCCCCAGGTGGAGGTGCTGGAGGGCAACCTGGTGGCCACAAAAAAATACCGGGGGAAGCTCAGCAAGGTGGTGGTGGAGCTCATCCAGGACTACACCCGGGAAAACAACCTGGACAGGGCCTGCCTGTGGCTGCTGTACACCACGGGCCTGCCCCAGGAAATCCAGCGGCTGGCCGAGGACACCGCCAGAGCCTGTGGCTTCGCTGAGATCCGCTGGCTGAAGGCCCAGGGGGTCATCACCACCCACGGCGGCCCCAGCGCCATCGCCGTGGCGGGGTTTGCCCAGGGGTAAAACCCATCACAGAGACAAAAACCCGGCCCGGAGCTGCTGCTCCGGGCCGGGTTTTTGGGGTTATGGCGTAGGGTCGAGGGGGAGAACCGCTCCCTCCTCCGGCATAGGCTCCTGGGCCCGGTCTGCCAGGGTGGGGACGTCCTCCTCCAAAGAGAAGGGGAGAGGATAGAGTTCCGCCTCCGTGGGCAGACGCGCGGGCCCTTCCACCAGGCGGCCGTGGAAGGGGAGCTCAGCCCGGAGGGGCGTGACAGAGGAGGGGCCGATCCCCGCCAACTGATAGAGGACGGCGCGGGCCTGCTCCGGGGAGACGGCGGGTGCTGTTTGCTCTTGGGGGAGCAGGACGGCGGGCAGGACGACCGCCAGAGCCAGACAGGCGGCTGCCATCCACCGGGCGGCCCGGTGGGGAAGCCCTGGGCGGAACGCCTCCGGGTGGGCCTGCCGGAACCGGGTCCACTCCTGGGCCGGGGAGAAGGAGACGGGCGCGGGTTCCAGTTGATCCAAAAGGGCGGCCAGCCGTTGGGGGGTGGTCTCCTCCTGAAACAGGGTGGACTCCAAGATGAGCTGCCGCTCCAGGGGGGGCAGGGAAGCATGGGACATAACAATCACCTCGCAGTGGGAAAGCCGGGAGAGTTGGACAACAGGGCCCGGCAGCGTTGTTTGGCCCGGGCCAGCCAGGTGCCGCAGGTGGAGACGGGGACCCCCAGCCGGTCCGCCAGCTCCTGGTAGGACAGGCCCTCCTCATAATAAAGGAGGAGGACCTCCCGCTCCCGGGGGGAGAGCTGGGCGGGCAGGACCTCGGCCAGGCCCAGGGAGGGAGGCGGCTGGGGCAGGGGATGTTCCCTGAGTTCTTCCAGGGGAAGGGCCTTACGCTCCTTTTCCAGGCGGGCAAACTCGTGGCTCAGCTCGTAATTCAGGGCGCGCAGCAGCCAGGCCCAGGGGTTTTCATGGGTCCGGAGAAGGGAGACCTTCTCCGATGCGGCCAGGAAAACGCTGTGGACCAGATCCCTCGCCCGGTCTGGGTCGCCCAGCCGGTACCGGGCCACGCGGTAAAGGGTCTCCGCGTGGGTCATATATAAGGTATGAAGCCATTTGGCCTCGGATCGTTTCACGGGGGACCCCCTTTCTGTTGACGGCGTCAAGACGCGCTCCTATGAAAGTAACACGAAAAAGGGGTAAAATTATTTCAGCTCCGGCAAATTTTTTATGGAAAGAGGCAAAGGCCCCAGAGCGACGCTCTGGGGCCTTCCCGCAGGAATGAAAGGAAAAAGGGTAACGTACGAAATTAACGGCCCAGGCTGTGCACCAGCATAGGGATAGCGGCCTCGAAGCTGACGCCGTACCAGCGGGCCTCGGGGTCCTTCTGGGTTTCCCGGATGCACTCCAGGGTGTAGTCCACGGCCACCTTCAGGGCGCCGGTGAGATCCTTGCCGTTCATGAGGGCCCCCACGCAGGCGGAGGCGAAGACGTCGCCGGTGCCGTGGAACTGAACGGGAAGTTTTTCGTTGAAGTAGCTGGCGTAGGTGTCGGTGACAGAGTCGTAAGCCATGGCGCCGATCTTGCCCTCCTCAAAGCTCATGCCGGTGAGCACGGCGGTGCGGCAGCCCAGGCCGGTGAGCTTCTTGAGCACGTCCTGAATATAAGCCTCGTCATAGTTCTCGCCCACGTAGTCGATGCCCAGCATGAAGGAGGCCTCGGTGAGGTTGGGGACGATCACATCGGCCTTGCCGCAGAGCTTGCCCATCTCCAGGGCGAACTCGGGGGTAAAGCCGGGGTAGAGGACGCCGTTGTCGGCCATGGCAGGGTCCACATAGACCAGGGTGCCGTCGCCGCCGAAGCGGTCGAAGAACTTGCCCACCAGGTCGATCTGCTCAAAGGAGCCCAGGTAGCCGGTGTAGATGGCGTCGAAGGTGATGCCCTCCTTTTCCCAGTGGTCGGCGATGGGGTTCACCTCCTGGGTCAGGTCGTGGAAGGTAAAGCCCTTGAAACCGCCGGTGTGGGTGGAGAGCACCGCCGTGGGGACCACGCAGGTCTCCACGCCCATGGCGGAGATGATGGGCAGGGCAACGGTCAAGGAACACTTTCCCAGACAGGAAATATCTTGAATGGAAACGACACGCTTCATAGTAAAAAATCCTCCTTGTGTGGGGCGGGGCGCA
Source organism: Clostridiales bacterium (assembly GCA_022764045.1). Classification (GTDB taxonomy): domain Bacteria; phylum Bacillota; class Clostridia; order Oscillospirales; family Oscillospiraceae; genus Evtepia. Next base: position 33,703 of record JALERU010000061.1, read on the forward strand.
TCCGCCCGGTTCCGATGGGCGGTTTTCGCCGCCGATAGACATAGCCTACCACAGAACTGGCCTTGTGGCTATGACCAATCCTGTTTTATTTGGCATGGTCAGATCGAAAAAGGGACCAAAAAAGCCTTTCGGGGGTGACCCGAAAGGCTTTTTTGGTGAGTAATAATGGAAGGATTTATGTCAGTCGCGCTGTGGAAAAGAAGGAAGGAACCACAGGCGAACGGTCGCATAAGAAAATAGTTGCAAGAAATAGTGCAAATCAGGGGGGAACTCTTTGTAGACAAAGGAACATTCCCTCTCTTGAGGACGACGCTATTATCTAAGATTTTTTTTGAAACGTCAAGAGGTTTTTTGAATATAAAATGGAATAAAAAAGATACATGTGTTGTTTGATATGCTGCATACGACGGAAAAAATTACAGCAAAAAAAGGGGAAACTGTGGAAAAGCAACAGAAAAATCAGGGGAAAATGTGCAAGGGGGGAGGAGGGCGGATGCAAGAAATGGCAGGCAATCCATAAAAAATACCGCCGGCAGGCCTGGCCTGCCGGCGGCGGGGAGGAAGGTAAAAAACAAGGTTACGCAGGACGGACCACCAGACGCTGGATTTCGCCGTCCTCGCTGAAATCCCGGATGGTCGCCACGGCCCGGATGTGGTAACCGTTGTACACGGCGTAGTAATAGGCCTGGGTGTCGCTGACGATGAGGGGATCGGTGATCTCAAACTTGCGGAAGATGAAGCGGTTGCGGAAGAACATGTCGATGCCCTCGGGGCCGTAGGCCTGGAAGGGAGGCTGCCCGGCGTCCTTGGGGCAGTAGTCCACAAGAATGGCGGTGGGGGAGAAGAGCTTGCTCAGGGCCACGGAGTCCTGGTTGAGCATGGCCTGTACATACTGCTTAATCAAAGTCATGGGTGACCTCCTTAATAGACTTTCTCAGAGTTGAGAAGGGCGTCGGTGCCGCCGTCCACAAACATCACGTTGCCGTTGACCCCGTGGGCCAGGGGAGAGACCAGGAAGACGATGGCGTTGGCGATGTCTTCGGGGACCATCAGCTCGTCGGTGCCGTAGTTGATGGGGATGGGCAGAGCGGCCAGGGCGGCCTTGGCGCTGGAGCTCATGGTGGCGGTCATGGGGGTGGAGACGTTGCCGGGGGCCACGGCGTTGATGCGCACCCCGTTGGCGGCCCAGGAGGCCGACACCCGGCGGACCCAGCGGGCCAGGGCGTATTTGGTGGTAACATAAATGCTGTTGCCCACAGACAGATCGCTGTCGTCGAACTTCTCAATGATGTTCAGGATGCGCTCCTCGTTGATGGGCCTGGTCTGACTGTAATTGAGCATGTCCACCAGGTCCATCCGGGCCGCGCCCTGGGAAATGGTGTTGGAGGAGGTGACCACGCAGCTGCCTCCCTTTTTCTTCAGCAGGTCAAACAGACCGTGGGCCAGGTTGGTGGCGCCGAAATAGTTCAGGCTGATGATGAGCTTCAGGTTTCCACAGGCCCCGGAGACGCCGGCGTTGCAGCACAGGCCGTCGATCCCCTCGGGGTAGCGGGCGTGGATCTCCCGGATGACCTCATCCCGGCCCGCTCTGGTGGCCAGGTTGGCGCAAATGTCGCTGTCCTTCAAATCCACGTTAATGACCTCATGGCCTTGCTCCCGCAAAATCTCGACGGTTTTGCCGCCGATGCCGCCGGAGCCGCCGGTTACAACATAAACTCCCATAATCGTTTCCTCCTTATGGTAAGATAATTAAAACAGTATCCTAAAGTAAAGATTGCCACAATTATGGAGAAATTATGCGAAAAGGTCAAGGCGGGAAATCCACAAAAATGGACGGGGTACGCCCGGAGAATTCTGGATGGGAACGCCAAAATCTGCCCGTGTCAAGAGGAAAAATGTCCGTTACAGACGGATTTTCTGCCGGAATTGTGGGAAAAGGCAATGGGCTTCCCGCCGTTGCAACGGCGGGGGGAGTGTGGTAAAATAGGAGCAAATTAATCGGAAAGAAGGAATTTTTGTGGAACAAACCATTCTGGATTATGTGGTGGAAAAGACCCGCGCCCTGATGGCGGCGGAGACCTGCAGCAGCGAGGCCAAGCAGGCCGCCCAAGCCTGGCTGGACGCCGTAGGCACCGATAGAGAGCGGGAAGAGACCGGAACGTACCTCCAGGAGCTGGAGGAGGACGTTGTCACCATCGACGAGCTCATTGCCTTTGCCGAGTCTGCGGCGGGCAAGGGCGTTTTCGGCGAAGGCGCGGCCAAGGTGTCCCAGCAGGCCCGTCAGGCCAAACAGGCGGGAGCGAAATACTGCTTCTGCCCGGCCTGCACCGCGGCGGCGGCCATTTTGGAGAAGAAGGACCTCCTGCTGAAGTAAGATGAGCCGGCCGCGTGTGCGCAGCACACGGGTTTCTTGAGGAAAGGATTGCATCGAGAAACAGGATCAGAGGTCACGGAAGAGGAAGCGACCCTGTGTGGCTTATGTAGAAAACTACCGTAGCAAAAACCCCAACGCAGCATAGCTGACTGATGAGGGGGCGATTTCGGAGTGACGGCGGGTAGAGGAATCCCGTTGCCACTTTGGGCGGGTGCGTCTATTACCAACGCCGAGGAATCCTCAAGGCTCGCCCTCATCCGACCCGGCCTGCGGCCGGCCCACCTTCCCCCCCAGGGGAAGGCGATTGGCAAGCCCTGCATGGCTCACTGTAGAAAACTACCGTAGTTAATAACTCCAACGTATCGTAGTAGCGTAGGCTTCCCCTCGGGGGGAAGCTGTCAGCGGAGCTGACTGATGAGGGGGCGATTTCGTAGTAACGGTGGGTAGAAAAATCCCGTTGCCACCTTGAACGATCCCCCTGTGCGCGAAGGAGGCGCAAACCAATGATCGAAGAAATGTTAGCCTACAACAAAAAGTTCGTAGAAGAAAAGATGTATGAGCAGTACGCTACCAGCAAGTATCCCAACAAGAAGATCGCCATTCTCACCTGCATGGATACCCGGCTGGTGGAGCTGCTGCCCGCGGCCCTGGGCCTGAAAAACGGGGATGTGAAGATCATCAAAAACGCCGGGGGCGTGGTGACCAACCCCTTCGGCAGCGTCATTCGCTCGCTGCTGGTGGCCATCATCGAGCTGGGAGTGGAGGAGATCATGGTCATCGGCCACACCGACTGCGGCGTGCAGCACATCGACAGCGAGATGATGATCGGCCACATGAAGGCCCGGGGGATCTCCCAGGAGTCCATCGACCTGATGAAATACTGCGGCATCGACTTTGAAAGCTGGCTGGCGGGCTTCGACACCGTGGAGCAGTCGGTGACCGACACCGTGAACACCATCCGCAACCACCCCCTCATGCCCCAGGACATCCGCGTGGGCGGCTACGTCATCGACACGGAGACCGGCGCCCTGACCACCGTGTGCAAGGCGTAACGACATGATTCAAGCCATCCCCTCTGGCGCCACCAACTGCTACCTCCTCCGCTCCGACGGGGGCGGGCCGGCCATTTTGGTGGACGCCGGCACGGCGGCGGACCAAACCTTTCTTTCAAAGCTGTCCGCCTGCCTCCCGCCCCAGGACCTTGCCCTGGTGATCCTCACCCACGGCCACTACGACCATGTGGGCCACGCCGCCCGGCTCCAGGGGGAGTACGGGGTGCCCGTGGCCATCCACCCCGGCGACCGGGAGATGGTGACCCAGGGGTCTCTAACCTGCCCTCCCGGCCGGGGATTGCTGGGCGGGATCATCCGCCGGGCCACTTTGCGCACCGTGGAGAAGAGCCGCTACACCCCCTTCACCCCGGACCGGTTGCTGGCCCCCGGTCCCTTGCCGGGGTTCCCCGGGGTGGAGGTCGTATCCCTGCCCGGCCACACCCCCGGCTCCATCGGGGTGGTGTTTGAAGGCTGCCTGCTGGCCGGGGACGTGGTGATGAACCTCCCCCTGCCCGCCCTGCCCTGGCTGGCGGAGGACTTCCTCACTGCCCGAAAGAGCCTGACGGCCCTGGCGGGGCGATCCTTTGTAAAAATTTATCCCGGCCACGGCCGGCCCATCCACGGGGCCTGGCTGGACCGGAAGAGATGAAAACACCGCCTGCCAAACCGGCAGGCGGTGTTTCGATTGGGTTACGAGGGCTGCGCCATCACGCGGTCGGCGGAGCGGAGGGTTTTCCGCAGGAAGATGGAGCTCATCAGCAGGGACATGAGCTCTGCGATGGGGAAGGCCAGCCATACCAGGGTCAGGTTCCCCGTTTGGGACAGCAGCCAGGCGGCGGGGAGAAGGACCACCAACTGCCGGCACACCGAGACCACCAGGCTGTACAGGGGGTTGCCGATGGCCTGGCACACCGAGCCGGACACGATACAGAAGCCGGCCAGCAGGAAGTGGGTGCCGATGATCCGCAGGGCGGGGATGCCAATGGAGAGCATGTGCTCCGAGGCGTCGAACAGGGAGAGCAGGGGGCCGGGGACCAGCTCAAAGACGGCCAAGCCAACGGCCATAATGGACACGGCGGTGGCGATGGACAGCTTGATGGTCTTCTTCACCCGGTCGGGCTTTTTGGCCCCGTAGTTGTAGGCGATGATGGGCACCATGCCGTTGTTCAGGCCGAAGACGGGCATGAAGATAAAACTTTGGAGCTTGAAATAGGCTCCGAACACCGCCGTGGCCGTGGTGGTGAAGGAGATGAGAATCCGGTTCAGGCCAAAGACCATGATCGAGCCGATACACTGCATGATGATGGAGGGGAAGCCGATGCGGTAAATATTCTTCACCGTGGGCCCGTGGAAGCGGATGTGCTTCAGGGAGAGGTGGATATCCGGGTTGCACTTCAGGTTCATCATCAGGGCGGCCACGGCGGCGGTGCACTGGCCGATGACGGTGGCCACGGCGGCGCCCGCTACCCCCAGCCGGGGGGCGCCGAAGAGCCCAAAGATAAAGATGGGGTCCAGGGCGATGTTCAGCAGAGCCCCCAGCAGTTGGGTGCACATGGACAGGTGGGTCCGCCCGGTGGACTGGAGCAGCCGCTCAAAGGTAAACTGGCAGCAGATGCCGATGGAGCAGCCCAGGCAGAGTTTGGCATAGATGGTGCCGGAGGTGACAATCTCCTCCACGTCGGTTTGCAGCAGGAAGAAGGTGTGAGAGAAGGTCAGGCCAATGACGCAGAACACCACGAAGGAGGCCAGGGCCAGAAAGATCCCTGTGTTGGCGGCCCGGTCGGCCTTCTCCTGCTCCTTGGCCCCCAAGGACCGGGAGAGTAGGGCGTTCATGCCCACGGTGGTGCCCGCGCAGACGGCGATCATCAGGTTCTGCAGAGGGAAGGCCAGAGAGACAGCGGTCAGGGCGTTTTCGCTGAGCCGGGAGACAAAGACGCTGTCCACAATGTTGTACATGGCCTGCACCAGCATGGAGATCATCATGGGCACCGCCATGCCGGCCAGAAGCTTTCCCACGGGCTGCACGCCCATCTTGTTTTCTGCGGGGGTGCCCGAAGCTGAAATCGGTTGGGATGGCATAGTCTCAGATCACACTCCTCTTCTGTAAACATCAAAAAAATATAGAATATAGCAAGAGCATATTGTATCACAATAGGGCCCGCTGTCAATGGGTGAAAAGGACAAAAGAGGGAGCTGTTTTGGGGAACCTGGTTTCTTTTGTAAAATGGTGGAAAAAACAGAGCCATGAAAGCTGGGAAAAGCTCTCGCAAAGGATCGAAAAAGAACCGCTGAGCAATTTGCTCAGCGGTTTCTTTTGCCATGTAAGGGAGGGGTGAATTAGAACAGAGCCACAACAGCGCCGCCGTAGGTGGTTTCGATGTACTCACGGACTGCGTCGGACTGCAGAGCCTTCACCAGAGCCTGGATGGCGGGATCGTTCTCCTTGCCCTCCTTCACCACCAGCACGTTGGGATAGGGGGTGTCTTCGGCGTCCTCGATGGCCAGGGAGTCCTTCACGGGGTTAAAGCCGGCTTCCAGGGCATAGTTGGAGTTGATGACGGAGATGTCCACCTCGTCCACGGTCTGGGGCAGCATGGCGGCTTCCAGCTCCTTGAACTGCAGGTTCTTGGGGTTCTCGGCAATGTCCTTGGCGGTGCACTCCAGGCCAGCGTCTTCCTTTAAGGTGATCAGGCCCTGGGCCTCCAGCAGCAGCAGAGCGCGGCCCTCGTTGGTGGGGTCGTTGGGCACGGCCACGGTGGCGCCGTCAGCCAGGGCGTCCAGGCTGTCGCACTTGCCGGCGTAGATGCCCATGGGCTCATTGTGGATCTTGGCCACAGGGACCAGATTGGTGCCGTTCTCCGCGTTGTAGTTGTCCAGATAGGGGGTATGCTGGAAGTAGTTGGCGTCGTCCTCGCCCTCGTCCACGGCCACGTTGGGCATGATGTAGTCGTTGTAGGTCACGATCTCCAGGGTGATGCCTTCCTCAGCCAGAACGCCCTTCACCTGCTCCAGGATCTCAGCGTGGGGAGAGGGGGAGGCGCCCACCCGCAGGGTGACGGCTTCGCCGGACTCGTTGGTGTTGGCGTCGTCGGCGGGCTCGGTGGTGTCATTGCCGCAGGCGGCCAGACCCAGGGCCATCACAAGGGCCAGGGTCAGTGCGAACAGTTTCTTCATTTTTTAGTTCCTCCTTAAATTATTGTGAAGAATCATTTATCTCAGGCGCTTGTCCATTTTAGCGGACAGCCAACTGAAAACGGATTGGATCACCTGGACCAGGACCACGATAAAGACCACGGTGGCCCACATGACCGAGGGGGTGAAGCGCTGGTAGCCGTAGCTCACGGCCAGGTAGCCCAGGCCGCCGGCCCCGATGGCCCCGGCGATGGCGGTGTAGCCCAGGATGGTGATGAGGGAGATGGAAGCGCCCAGGATCAGGGAGGGCTTTGCCTCGGGCAGATAGACCTTCCACACGATCTGAAACCGGGTGGCCCCCATGGACTGGGCGGCCTCTACCACGCCGGCGTCCACCTCTGCCAAGGAGGTCTCCACCATCCGGGCGATGAAGGGGGCGGCGGAGATCACCAGGGGCGGGATGGCCCCCCGGACCCCCATCTTGGTGCCCACGATGAGCTTGGTGAACTCCAGCAGCATGACGATGAGAATGATAAAGGGGATGGACCGGCCGATGTTGACGATCCAGCCCAGGATGCGGTTGACCCACTTCTGGGGCCAGATGCCATGGGGCTGGGTGATGTTCAGCAGCACCCCGATGGGCAGGCCGATGAGGTAGGCGAAGAGGGTGGAGACCCCGGTCATCACCAGGGTGTCCCGGGTGCCGGTGATTAAAAGGTCGCCGTATTCCGCCCAAAAGCTTGTCAAGGTCTCAAGCATGGGAGTTCACCTCCTCCACAGAAATATCCGATTGCCGCTGGAGATATTGCAGGGCCTTGGCGGTCTCCACCGGGCTTTCCGGCAGGCCCAGGAGCATGGAGCCGAAGGCCTTGCCCTCAATGTTCCGGGTGTCGGCTCCCAGGATGTTGACCTTTACCCCGCAGTCGATGGCCAGGGAAGCGATGAGGGGCTCATAGGAGGAGCCGCCGTTGAAGACCACCCGGATCACCCGGCCCACCGGCAACTGGCTGATCTTGGCCCCGTCGGGGTAGACAAACTGGCGGCCGATGTCGCTCTGGGGATTGGCGAAGATGTCGGAGACCCGGCCCGCCTCGGCCACCACGCCCCCGTCCAGGATGGCCACCCGGTGGCAGATCTCTTCGATGACGTTCATCTGGTGGGTGATGACCACCACGGTGACCCCCAACTTCTGGTTGAGCTCCTTCAGCAGCTCCAGAATGGAGGCGGTGGTGGTGGGGTCTAGGGCGGAGGTGGCCTCGTCGCACAGCAGGACCTTGGGATCGGTGGCCAGGGCCCGGGCAATGGCTACCCGCTGCTTCTGGCCGCCGGACATCTGGGCGGGATAGGCTTTTTCCCGGGCCTCCAGGCCCACCAGCTTCAGCAGCTCCCGGGCTTTCTTCACGGCCTTGGCCCGGCCCACCCCCATGAGCTCCAGGGGGAAGCAGATGTTGTCCAGGGCGTTGCGCTGCATGAGCAGGTTAAAGCTTTGGAAGATCATGCTGATGGACTTCCGGGCCTTGTTCAGCTCCTTGGTGTTCAGCTTGGTCATGTCCTGGCCGTCTACAATCACCGAGCCGGAGGTGGGGCGCTCCAGCAGGTTCATGCACCGGACCAGGGTGGATTTGCCCGCCCCGGACAGACCGATGATGCCGAAGATTTCGCCGGATCGGATGTCGAGATTGATATCCTCCAGGGCATGCACGGCGCTCTCGCCGGTGCCGAAGGTTTTGTTCAGATGCTGGATCTGAATAATCGATTGGCTCAATACAGTCCCCTCTTTTCTCTCTGATACTGTTTCCCGATGAAATGCTTTCCTTCTCCGCTCCGCCTGGGGGGAGGGGAAGGGTAAAAAAATAGCCGCCCTTGATCGAATATCAAGGACGACGTAAATCGCCGTGGTACCACCTTGGTTCGCGCGGCCTCTCGCGAGACCGGCCTTAGAGGGTGCCAGCACACCCCGGCGCGATGACGGGCGCTCCCGTCGCAGCCTAACGGGGAGGGCCCGCTCGGTGCGCGACTCCGAGACCATCTTCCACGGGGCATTCGGCGCCCCTTTCCACCTGCCGGGGCTCTCTGCGGCCTATCTCCGCGTGTACTCTTCTCTTCATTGTCTTTTTGGTGTTTGATTGTTGCACCTAATCTACACCAAAAAAGTGGCGTTGTCAAGGACTTTTTGCGGGAAATTTCCCGCCTTTTTTGACAAAAAAGCCAAAGAGCGCGGGCCTGGGAAACCCCGGGCCCGCGTTTTCAGACTGGCGCTGGGGCGGCGAACCCCGTTAAATATTGTAGCGGAATTGCCGGATCAGATAGTCCACATCGTCATCCATGGGACCATACTGGGCGTACAGGGCGTCTCGGATCTGGCGCAGCAGCTCCTTGTTCCCGCTGTCGTTGGCCGCTTTGATGGCGGCCAGGTAACGGTTGTACTCACTGGACGGAATTGACATGATGATACCTCCTTTGCAAGTTAGCCAATATAAATGCCGTACCCGGCGTCGTATACATTAAATCGATTCTGGGGAAACTCATTTCGCAGCATGGACACGACATATTCTAATGCGTAAGCACTGCCGGCACGTGGGATTTGTAATGTGCATGTGAGGTCGATGGTTCCATACGGATAGTCAGAGATTTCCAGCTCATAGGAATCGATCCATCCGCGGGGAAAGTAAAGTTTTACATCTGTGACGACTGTTTTGAATAATATGGTGTAAAACATCTGATAGCAGCATGTTTGAAGGATGTTTATCTTCGTGGTAGTGTCCCCGGCTTCATACTTTTCCCAGTCTTCCTTTGAAACCCACTCCGGCTTAAAACAGAGTGGGGCGGTATCTCCCGATGTAATAGAAACGCTATGAGTGATATCGTGAAGAGGCGAGGTGTACGCCTCTTCGATTGCCATCTTAAGCTGATAGTTGCGATATTCATAAAAATCATCTTGATGAATTAAGGAAATGCTTGTTACGTATGTGTCGCTGTCTGCTTGGTTGATTTGATTCATAGACCGCACAAACCCTCTCAGTTCAGAGAGCATCCGGTTGACATCGCCGTTTGTCCTTACGCTCTGCTCTATTTGCTGCCGGCGTATTGCCGCAGCTTCTTTTTCTTTTTTCCTGTGATGATGATAACCCACGCCAATTACAATAAGAATTATAACAAATACACCCATCTTCAAATACCCTTCTAATTGATTCCATCATGTATGGAAAAGGGGATTGACAAAAACCCCTTCCAATCGACGATTTCTTTTATAATATACCATTATTTCAAAATATTTTCAATACCTAATATAACCTCTATGTTCCTCAGGAATTGATTTGCTGGGGGACGCCATTCCCGCGGCCCGGCTGATCGAGGTGATGAAACAGGAAACCCCTCCGTGTTCCAACGGGTAACCGTTGACACAGAGGGGTTTCTTTGACCAAATCCGGCGGGATCGGCTCTGGCCGGCGGGGGGCGTCACCCCACCCGGCGCAGGAGCTGCCGCTGGGCCACGGGCACCGAGGCCAGGCACAGCCCCAGGGCCAGCAGGAGGGCCACCGGCGCGGCAGGGATCAGAGAGGCGGAGGACAGGGAGAGGGCTTCTCCCAGCAGGGCGGTCAGCCCTGCGCCGAGGATCAGGATGAGGATGCAGAAGAACATCATATAGATCCGCCCCTTCTCCACGCCCACCCGGAAGAGATAGGGGAAAAAGAGGGCCTGGGCCACCAGGATCACGGCCAAGACGTACAGCAGCATGGCCAGGTCCTTTCCAGCGGGCAGGTGGCCGGGAGAGAACAGGAAGAGCCCGATGACGTTCATCAACGCCCCGAACAGGGCGGCGCCCCAACCAAAGACGTACCGGCTGAAGACCACCGACCGGGTGGAGTAGGGGAGCATGGCGGCAAAGTCGTCCCACTTGGCCCGCTCGTCATAAGCCATGAGGCTCATGGGGATCATAATCCCGGCGTAAATGACAAAGAACAGGCTCAGATTCAGGGCCTGGTTGGGGATCAGGCAGAACAGGGCCACCAGGAAGAGGATGTATTTCATCTGCTTCCACAGCACGCAGAAGTCTTTATACAGTAAGGCTTTCATAGAACAGGATTCCTTTCTGAGAATTTACCATTGGCATTTGTCATACCGCTTCACGGCCGTCGGGAAGGAGGCCGGGCACACCGGTTTTCCCGGTGCTCCATCTGAGCAGGAGCACTTTCATGGGCTCCTTTCGGGGGGCGTCACAGGTTCTGTTTGCCGTCCTTTGCCAGGAAGAGGATGATGTCCTCCAAGTTGGTATGCTCGGTGACGAAGTGGCCGGGGATCAGGCCCCGCTTCACCAGGGCCTCGGCCCCGTAGGGCCCCTCCTTCACCCCGACCACAGCGGCGGGGTCCAGCTCGGCCAGCTGGCTTTGGGAGAGCTTCACCAGGGCGTATTCCTCCAGCAGCAGGTCCTTTTCCTCAAAGAGCACCAGCTTGCCCTTGTGGAGGAAGGCGATGTAATCGCAAATTTTCTCCAGGTCGCTGACGATGTGGGAGGAGAGGACCACCGTGTGGGACTCGTCCCGGGTGAAGTCGTTGAAAACCTCCAGCACCTCGTCCCGGACCATGGGGTCCAGGCCGCTGGTGGCCTCGTCCAGCAGCAGGAGCTTGGGGTGGTGGGAGAGGGCGGCGGCGATGGCCAGCTTCATCTTCATGCCCCTGGAGAATTCTTTGAATTTCTTCTCCCGGGGGATGGAAAACTGGGCCAGATATTGGTCGTACTGGGTCTGGTCCCAGCGGGTGTAGGTCAGGGACATGAGCTTGCCCAGCTCCCTGGGGGTGATGACCTCGGGGAGGCAGGCCTCGTCCAGCACCACGCCGATGTCCTGTTTGGTCTGGAGAAAGTCCGGGCTCTGGTTGTCGGTGCCCAGCAGAGAGACCTGGCCGCCGTCCCGGGAAATGGCGTTCATCAGCAGGCGCAGGGTGGTGGATTTGCCCGCCCCGTTTTCTCCCACCAGGCCCAGGATACACCCGGCGGGCAGGGAAAAGGTGATGTGGTCCAGGGTGAAGCCCTGGTAAGTTTTGGTCAGGTCATGGCATTCAATGGCGTTCATAGCGAAGCTCCCTTCGGTCAGTGTTGGTCTTGATAGAGCAGGCGGAGCAGGTCGACCAGCTCTTCTTCCCCCAGGCCGCAGCTGGCGGCCAGCGCAAAAATCTGGTTCATATGCTCCTCGATCTGGGTTAAATAGGTTTCCCGGATGAGCTGGGTATTTTTCTCGGCCACATAAGAGCCTTTGGCGGGAACGGTGTAGACATACCCGGCCTTTTCCAGCTCCTCATAGGCCCGCTTGGTGGTGATGACGCTCACCCGCAGGTCCTTGGCCAGGGACCGGATGGAGGGCAAGGGCTGCCCCGGCTGGAGCGCGCCGTGCAGAATCTGGTCCCGGAGCTGGGTGAAGATCTGCTCATAGATGGGCTTGTCGCTGGTGTTGGTGATGAGGATATTCATGGGAAAACCACCTATTCTGTACATGTACGGTATACACAGTATACCCAGTAAACAGCCCCCTGTCAAGGGGGGCTGCAAAATTTTTTTCAAGAGGGGCTAATCGGAAAGATCCTCCGGCAGGATGGCCATTAGGTCCTCCTTGGAGGGCTTCGCCAGCCCCGCTACCCGGTTGGCCTGGCGGGCCACGGCATCCTCAAAGGTGTTGCGGACCTCCCTGGCGTTGCCGAAGTTTTCGTCCCGGTGGTCATAGAGGGCCTGGAAGGTCTCCGCCGCCTTGGTTTCGGCGGCGGGGGAGAGGGTGTATCCATTCTTTTTGCACATGCTGTGGAAAATATCCAGGAGCTGGCCGGCGGTATAGTCGTCAAAGGTGAGGTATTTGTTGAACCGGCTCTCCAGGCCGGGGTTGCTGTGGATAAATTGCTCCATGGGCCCGGTGTAGCCGGCCACGATGACCACCAGGTCCTTCCGGTGGTCCTCCATGCCCTTCAGCAGGACCTCGATGGCCTCCCGGCCGAAGTCGGTGGGATTGTCGCCGGGGGCCAGGGAATAGGCCTCGTCGATGAAGAGGACCCCACCCAGGGCGGACTGAAGGACCTGCTGGGTTTTCAAAGCGGTCTGGCCCACATACCCGGCCACCAGGCCCGAGCGGTCCACCTCCACCAGTTGGCCCTTTGAGAGGACGCCGATGGCCTGGTAGAGCTTGGCCACCAGCCGGGCCACGGTGGTTTTGCCCGTGCCGGGGTTGCCCAGAAAGACCATGTGGAGGGAGAGGGGCGGGGTGGGCAACCCGGCCTCCTCCCGCAGGCGGCGGACCTTGACCAGGTTGATGAGCCCCCGGACCTCCTTCTTGACGGTTTCCAGGCCGCACAGCTCGTCCAACTGGGACAGCAGGTCTTCCAGGGTGGGCTGGGGTTCTTCCGGGAGGGCTTCCTGGGGCTGGGGGATCGGTTGCACTTGGGCTTCAGGCGGGGGAGCCGAAGGGCGGTTGGGTGGGGAAGTGGGGGTGATAAACTGCCGGACGGAGGGGGGCGTCTTGTCCCCGGGCAGCGCCTGGACCGTCCACTGGGCGAAGAGCCCGTCCAGGTAGGCCTGAATGGCCTCGGCTTCCTGGGGGCTGATGCTGCCGTCGGCCCTGGCGAACAGGAGGAGGAAGGCAGACAGGGTGTCTAAAAACCGCCGGGCGGTGGCGTGGCCGGTCTGGCGGTCATAGCGGCACAGGCGGTCAAAGAAAGGCGGGGTAGGGAGGGCGGCGGCCCGTTCCACCTGGTCGGTGAGAGCCCAGTAGAGCAGGGCCTCCCCACTGGCCCGGCCCAGGTAGATGCCATTGTACCAGTCGGCGTGCCGGGGGGTGACCGGCCCGCCGTCCGCCCGCCAGACCCCTAGGGCGCATTGGCGGAGATAGCCGTCGGCCTGCTGTCGCAGGGCCACCCGCAACCCCACGTCGGGGAGCTGCTGGAGAAAGGCGGTGAGCAGGGTTTCATATTGGGTGTGAAATGCAGCCGCGTCCATGGCGTGGCCCCCTTTATCCTTGGAATAAAAACAACGGGGAAGTCCCCGGAAAATATCTGGAAACACCCGCCGAACATGGAGTAAAAAAAGGCGGATAAAAATTATTTTTGGAGAAAATGACGGACCTCTGTCCGCCAGGCCGGAGAGGAAACGGCAGACATAGTGGTCTCCCCTCCAACGGGCCACAAGAAGCCGGGCCCCAAGGTGGGTTTTCTTCACTATACTGGAAAAAACCTGCGCCGTCAAGGCGGGTTCTTTTCCCGGCAGAAGGTTGACGATGTTCTGGAAACTATGGTACAATACCGTAAATGGTGACGAATTCTTACAAAATGGTAAAGTTTTCCTTAGCATCGATCACATGAGGAGGAAACCCACATGGAAACCAAGAAAATTACCCTGAGAAGTCAGACGGTGCAGTGCCCCCACTGCGGGGAATACTACTCCGTGACCTATAAATATTGTCCCTTCTGCGACGTGGGCCGCCAGGAAGAGGAAAAACGCCTGGCGGAAAAGAAAAAAAAGAAGCAGGCCTTTTTCGGCGGCCTCTTCGGCGGCGCCGGGGAGGAGAAGAAAAAGTCCCGCCCCAAGAGCGCCGGCCAGCCCAAGGAAGAGCCGGAGGCCCCGGCGGAGTCCGCCGAGCGCCCCCGCCGGGAGCGGACGCCCAGGGAGACCCCCAAGGAGCGGGCCCCCAGAGAGCGGGCCCCCAAGGAGCCTGAGGTCAAGGAGCGCCCCCCCAAGGAGCACGGGGACAAGGAACCCCTGCTGAAGAAGGCCCCTGCCCGCCGCCACGGCCCCCGGAAGAAGACCAGCGAGATGACCGAGGAGGAGAAGGCCATCGCCCGGGCTGAGCGAGAGGCCCGTGCCGCCGCCCGGAAACGGGAACGGGACCGCCTGGCCCGGGAGGCTGCCTTGGCCGCCGCAGAGGAGGCCTCGGCCCAGCCCGCCCCGGCAGAGGAGGCCCCCGCCCAGGTGGAGGTCGCCCCGGACGGGGCCCCGGTGGTGGAGCCCGGCCCGGTGTTTGAAGAGGTGACTGTGCCCGAGACCTTCGGCTTCTCAGAAAGCCCCCTTGTGGAGACAGACCCCGCTGCCTTTGTCCAGGCCCCGGTTTCCGCCGAGGGCCCGGTTGTGGTAGCCGAACCGGCCCCCGCCCAGAGCCAGGAGAGCCCTGCCCCCGCCCCCACTCCCGTGGTCACCCCCGAGGAGGAGGCTGCCCGGAAACAGTGGGAGGCCATTCGTGCTCTGGACCCCATGGACGCCGCCCCCGCCATTCCCCATATGCCTCAAGCCACCGCCACCGAGATTCAGGTGGGCGAGGGGCCGATGATGGAAACCATTTCCCCGGCGGCCCCTGTGGCGCCTGAGGCGCCGGCAGCTCCGGTGACCCCGCCGCCTCAGCCCGCTGCCCCCACCGCCCCGAAGCAGGCTCCCGTCCAGGAAGCCCCGGCGGAGGAAAAGCCTGTGGAGACCGAGGAGGACCTGGATGCCCTGCTCAGCGAGATCCGGGACCTGCTGTCGGAGAGCCCGGTGCCCAAGCTCAATCCCGACCAGCTCCAAAAGCCTCCCCAGCCCGTGCCGGAGGTCCAGTTGCAGCAGGAGCCCGCCGCCCCGGCGGAAGAGCCTCCCGCCCCGCCGGAGCCCGCGCCCGTCCAGCCGGAGACGGCGGCCCCGGAGGCCGTCCAGCCGGAGCCTGAGAGCCAGGCCCAGCCGGAGGGGGAGGAGCCCACCATCACCATCTCCACCCAGGAGGTCCGGCAGGCCCAGGAGCAGATTCCCGAAGAACCGGAGGCGGAGGAGGAGCCGGCAGACACCCAGCCCACCATCACCGTTCCCACCCGGGAGATTGCCCAGGAGCTTGAGAAGGAAGAGGAGCCGGAGGAGCTCGCCCTGAACCCCGCCGTGCTGCCCCCCCGGGAGAAAGCACCCGCAGAAACCAAGCAAGCCAGCCGGGAGAACCACCACCCGGCCAAGAAAGCCAAAAAGAAAAAGGGTGGCCCCAATGTGTTCCTGATTCTGCTTTCCCTGGTCATTGTGGTGGCCGCCGCCCTCATTGTGGTGCGCAACGTGGTGCCCGCCTTTGAGAATGGAATCTTTAGCTACTTCCAGCACAAGGACGCCGAGAGCGTGACCCTGGATAAAACCGAGCTGAGCCTCACCGAGGCCGGCGGCACAGCCACCCTGGCACCCACTTTCGCCCCGGAGGGCGCCACCGCCACCCTCACCTGGACCAGCAGCGACCCCGCCGTGGCCACCGTGGACGAGCAGGGTCTGGTCACCGCCGTGGCCCCCGGCACCGCCACCATCACCGCCGCCCTGGAAAACGGCCAAAAGGCTGAGTGCCAGGTGACCTGCGCCTGGGGTGACGCCGCTGCCGCCGATCCCAATGCCGACCCCAACGCCGGCGGAGAACCCGCCGCGCCGGCCAAGCCCGCCCTCAGCGCCGACGATATCACCCTGGACAGCGCCGGAGCCACCCGGCAGCTCACCGTGGAAAACGCCACCGGCCAGGTGACCTGGACCAGCAGCAACCCCGACATTGCCACCGTGGCCGAGGACGGCACCGTCACCGCCGTAGCCCCTGGTCGGACCACCGTCACCGCCAAGCTGGGGGATGAGACCTTTAGCTGCGCCGTCCGGTGCGTCTGGTAAGGAGGAATCTTGATGAATGAGGTACTTCGCGCCCTGAAGGAGCGCCGCAGTGTTCGGGCCTACCGGCCGGAACAGATCAAAGAGAGCGAGCTCCAGCAGATTTTGGAGGCAGGGGCTTACGCCCCCAGCGGCATGGGCGCCCAGCCTGTGATTATGGTGGTGGTCCAGGACAAGGAGACCATCGCGGCCCTGTCCAAGCTCAACGCCGCCGTGATGGGGGCAGAGACCGACCCCTTTTACGGTGCGCCCACCGTCATCGTGGTCCTGGCCGACCGGAGCCGGGGGACCTGGCTGGAGGACGGCAGCCTGGCCATGGGAAACCTGATGAACGCTGCCCATTCCCTGGGCCTGGGCTCCTGCTGGGTCCACCGGGCCCGGGAGGTCTTCGCCAGCGACGCGGGCCGGGCCCTGCTGAAGAAGTGGGGGATTCAGGGAGACTATGCCGGGGTGGGCCACTGTATCCTGGGCTACCCCGCCGGCCCCCTGCCCCAGGCCAAGCCCCGGAGAGGGCATACGGTCTATCGGGTTTGACAAGTGAATGGAGGAAAACCGCAGTGAGCATTCCTCACTGCGGTTTTTTAATGGGGATAGGGGGATTCAGGAGGGCTGCGCTTACCTGACAATAGAGGAACCCTGGAAATCCCACCACCCCCGCTTCGCGGCGTGCCCTGGAGTGGGTGCGTCTATTACCAACGCCGTAAAACCCTCAAGGCTCGCCCTCATCCGACCCGGCTTCGCCGGCCCACCTTCCCCCCCAGGGGAAGGCGATGAAGACGCCGGTTGAAGGTACAACGGTAATTCTCTAACCAACGTACCGAAGCAGCGTAGGCTTCCCCTTGGGGGTCGAACTGTCCGGGGGACAGTTCGATTCAATCCAATGCGAAGCACCTTGAACCACAGCTGTCAGCGGAGCTGACTGATGAGGGGGGCGATATGGAAGATCGGCGGGCAGAAGAATCCCGTTCTTCAAAAACCGTAGATGCGGAAAGGGTATCTGTCCCTTCAGAACACAATCGCCACCCTCACCCCCCACCCTCGCTTCGCGATGTGCCCTGTAGCGTAGGGACCGTCCCAGGGCGTTGACAGGGGGCCTGTCCATGGATTACAATAGAGAAAATCCCTCTGCGAAAAGGAGTTTGCGCCATGACAAAGGAACGGATCGTGGTGAAGATCGGCACCTCCACCCTGGCCCATCCCTCGGGCCTGCTGAATATCCGGCGGGTGGAGGCACTGTGCAAGGTCCTCAGCGACCTGAAAAACGCCGGGTATGAGATCATTTTGGTCTCCTCGGGGGCCATCGGCATGGGCGTGGGAAAGCTCTCCCTGCCCCATCGGCCCGAGGACACCCCCACCAAGCAGGCTGCGGCCGCGGTGGGCCAATGTGAGCTCATGTACACTTATGACAAGGCCTTCACCGAGTACAACCACACCGTGGCCCAGATTCTGCTCACCGCCGCCGACGTAGACCACCCGGACCGGTTTGAGAATTTTCGCAACACCATGCACCGGCTTTTGGAGCTGAAAGCCCTGCCCATCATCAACGAAAACGACACCGTGGTCACCGACGAGCTGGTGATCGGAGACAACGACACCCTGGCCGCCCGGGTGGCGGTGAGCATGGAGGCCGACCTTTTGGTCCTCCTGTCCGACATCGACGGCCTCTACACCGCCGACCCCCACACCCACCCTGAGGCCACCCTCATCTCTGAGATCCCCGCCCTGACCCAGGAGATCCTCTCTCTGGCCGGCGGCGCGGGCTCGGACCTGGGCACCGGGGGCATGTCTACCAAGCTCCACGCCGCCGCCATCTGCACCGACGCTGGCTGTGATATGATCATCGCCAACGGGTCCACCCCCTCCATCCTCTACGACATTGCGGAAGGCAAGCCCGTGGGCAGCCGCTTCCGCGGAAAGAAAGGATAACAGCTATGAATTTCCAACCTCCCTTTGACCCCACTGCCTGCTATCCCCCGCCCGCCTTTTCCGGCGGCGAGTTTCCCGGCGGCGGTCCCGACCCCGCCGAGCTGACCCTCACCCGTGGGCTGCTGGAAGAGGCCCTGGCGGCCAAGCCCGCCCTGGCGGCCCTGTCCACAGAGGAGAAAAAGGCCGTCCTCTGGTCTATGGCCGACGCCCTGGAGGCCGACGCCGAGGCCATCCTGGCCGCCAACGCCCAGGACCTGGAAGGGGCCAAGGACACCATCGCCCCGGTGATGCAGGACCGCCTCCGGCTCACCCAGGGGCGAATCGCCGACATGGCCGCCGGCGTCCGCGCGGTGGCGGAGCTCCCCGACCCCGTGGGCCGGACCCTGAGCACCCACGTTTTGCCCAACGGGCTGCAGGTGTGCAAGACGTCGGTCCCCCTGTGGGTCATCGCCATCATCTACGAATCCCGGCCCAACGTGACCTCCGACGCCGCCAGCCTGACCTTCCAGGCGGGGAGCGTCTGTGTGCTGCGGGGAGGCAAGGAGTCCATCCACTCCAACACCGCAATCGTGGCCGCCCTGCACAAGGCCCTGGCCCAGCACCACCTGCCCGCCGCCCTGGTGAGCCTGGTGTCCGACACCACCCGGGCCAGCGCCAACGAGCTCATGCAGGCCGTGGGCTACATCGACCTGCTCATTCCCCGGGGGGGCGCCTCCCTGATCCAAACCTGTGTGAACCAGGCCAAGGTCCCCTGCATCCAGACAGGCACCGGCATCTGCCACATCTTCGTGGACGGGGACGCCGACCTGAACAAGGCCCTGACCATCGTGGAGAACGCCAAAACCAGCCGCCCCTCGGTGTGCAATGCCGCCGAGGTCTGCCTGGTCCACCGGGACATTGCCGCCGACTTCTTGCCCCAGCTGTGGCAGCGGCTGGTGGTCCTGCGCCATCAGTCGGGCCAGCCCCCAGTGGAGCTCCGCCTGGACCCCAAGGCCATGGAGATTCTGGGCAAGGGCATCCCCGCCGGCTACGACGACTTCGACACGGAGTTTCTGGATTACGTGCTGGCCGTCCGGGTGGTGGAGAGCGTGGAGGAGGCCATCGAGCACATCAACCAGCATTCCACCGGCCACAGTGAGGCCATCCTCACCCAGACCCAAGCCCACGCCGACCTCTTCACCCGCCTGGTGGACAGCGCGGCGGTGTATGTGAACGCCTCCACCCGCTTCACCGACGGCGGCCAGTTCGGGCTGGGGTGTGAGATGGGAATTTCCACCCAAAAGCTCCACGCCCGGGGCCCCATGGGGCTGGAGGAGCTGACCAGCTATAAATACATCATCACCGGCAGCGGACAGATTCGGTAACCCCGTTTCCTTCCCTCCACAGACACAACAACCCCCGGACGCCAGAAGAAAACGGCGTCCGGGGGTTTTTATGGTGGGTTTTCGTTTGTAGGGGCGCTTTGCGAAGCGCCCGACACGCGGCGAAATGGATAAGAGACCGGATCGTTACAGTAGCCCCGTCAGATACCGCCGCAGCAGATCCAGGGCCGTCTGGGCTGACTGCCGCCGGATGCGCTCCCGGGCCACCTTCCCGGCGTGGAACTCGGTGACGTAGCACTGATCCTGGTAGGCCAGCCCCAGATAGACCAGGCCGATGGGGTTGCCCCGGTCGTCGGGGTCCGGCCCGGCCACGCCCGTGGTGGACAGGGCGATGTCACACCCCAGGGCCGCCTTGGCGCCCCGGGCCATGGCCTCGGCCACTTGGGGGGAGACGGCGCCGTACTGATCCAGCATGTCCTGAGGTACCCCCAGGACGCCGGCCTTTACCTCGTTGGTGTAGCTGACGATTCCCCCCCGGAACAGGGCGGAGGAGCCGGGCAGGTCGGTGATGAGCTTGGCGATGAGGCCGCCGGTGCAGGACTCGGCGGTCCCCACCGTGAGACCCTTTTCCTTCAGCAGGGCGTAGCAGACCTCCTCCAGGGAGCCCACATCCACGCCGATGACCTTGTCCCCCAAAATCTCCTTCACCTGAGCCTCCACCGGGGCAATGAGGGCAAAGGCCTCGGCCTCGGTCTGGGCGTGGGCGGTGATGCGCAGCTCGGTGCCCGTGGGCTTGGCGTAGGGGGCCAGGGTGGGGTTTTGGAGGGAATTCATCAGATCCCGGAGCAGGGCCTCGGCGGCGGATTCCCCGATGCCGAAGGTCTTCACCGTCCGGGAGGCGATGACCCCGTCAGACAGGGCCTTGAGATAGGGCACCGCCCGGTGGCGGAACATCATCTCGCACTCTTTTGGAGGGCCGGGGAGCATGATCACGTGGGTGCTCTCGGCCTCAAAGGCCACCCCGGGGGCGGTGCCCCAGTCGTTGTCCAGCACGGTGCAACCCTCAGGCAGCATGGCCTGCTGGAAGTTGTTTTCGGTGACGGGCCGCTCCATGGCGGCGAACCGGTCCCGAATCCGCTGGGCGGAGGGCTCGTGGTAAACCAATTCCTTGCCGAAGGCCTGGGCGATGGCCACCTTGGTCAGGTCGTCGCAGGTGGGCCCCAGGCCGCCGGTGGTGATGAGGATATCCGCCCGGTGGCGGGCGATGTCCACCGCCTGGCGGACCCGCTCCGGGTTGTCCCCCACCACGGTGTGATAGTAGACGTTGATCCCCAGTTGGGACAGCCCCTCGGAGATCATCTGGGCGTCGGTGTTGGCGATGTTCCCCAGCAGCAGCTCGGTGCCCACGGCGATGAGTTCAGCGGTGTGGCTCACGGGTTCAGCACCACCCTTTCGATGCCGGCTACAGCCTTTTCGATGAGGCCCTCAATGTCCAAGGCGGCCTCGGCCTCCTGGATCTCCTCCAGGGTGGGCCGGGTCTTGGGGTGGCGGGGGGTGAAGACGGTGCAGCAGTCCTCATAGGGGAGGATGGAGGTCTCAAAGGTGCCGATCTTCCGGGCGATGCGGATGATCTCCTCCTTGTCCATCCCCACCACGGGCCGGAAGACGGGGAGAGAAACCACCTGGCCAGTGACCGCCATGGCCTCCATGGTCTGGCTGGCCACCTGGCCCAGGGATTCCCCGGTGACCAGGCCATGGGCCCCCACCCGCTGGGCCACCCGCTGGGCAATGCGCATCATAAACCGGCGCATGAGCAGGGTGAACAGGGCCTCGGGACAGGACCGGCGGAGCTCCTCCTGGATCTCGGTAAAGGGCACCACGTGGACCGTCAGCCGCCCGCACCAGGGAGTGAGCAGCCGGGCCAGCTCCAGCACCTTTTCCTTGGCCTCGGGGGAGGTGTAGGGATAGCTGAAAAAGTGGACCATCTCCAGGGCCACCCCCCGTTTGGCCATCATCCAGGAGGCCACGGGGCTGTCGATGCCCCCGGAGAGGAGGGAGACAGCCAGGCCGCCCACGCCCACCGGCAGGCCGCCGGCCCCGGGGGTGGGGTTGGCGTGGACATAGGCGGCGAAATCCCGCACCTCCACATGGACGACGACCTCAGGGGTGTGCATGTCGGCCTGGATATGGGGGAAAGCCTCGTTGAGCTCCCCGCCCACAAACTGGGATAGCTGGATGGAGGTCATGGGGAAGGACTTGTCCGACCGCTTGGACTCCACCTTAAAGGTGCTGGCGGCCATCAGGTCGTCGTGGAGGTAGGTCTTGGCGGTCTCCAAAATGGCCTCGGGGGTCTTCTCGCAGGCCTTGGCCCGGGAGAGCCCCACCACGCCGAAGAGGCGGCTGAGGGTTTCAAAGGCCCCCTCCATATCACAGCCGGCCTCTTTGGGCTCGATATAGGTGATGGACTGGCGGGAGTAAATGCGGAACTTGCCGTATTTCTGGAGCCGCCGCCGGGCGTTGCCCATGAGGCGCTCCTCAAAGGTCCGGCGATTGAGGCCCTTGAGGACCATTTCGCCCATTTTCAGGAGAAAAATCTCGTCCCCCACGGGGGGCGTGTTGGGTGTGTGAGACATGGTGGTGGGTTCCTTTCGTTGGTGGTTTTGGGAGCGCCCTGTTGGGGGCGGTGTAGTGTGGAGAGATCGATGCACGGGCGTAAGGTGGCAACGGGAGTCTTCTGCCCACCGTCACTACGAGATCGCCCCCTCATCAGTCACCTTCGGTGCCAGCTATGGTTTAAGGTGGCTTCGCATTGGATTGCATCGAACTGTCCCCCGGACAGTTCGACCCCCAAGGGGAAGCCTACGCTATTATGCTACGTTGGGGTAATTGCTACGGTAGGTTTCTACAGTAAGCCCCCCGGGTTTTGCCAATCGCCTTCCCCTGGGGGGGAAGGTGGGCCGGCGAAGCCGGGTCGGATGAGGGCGAGCGTTGAGGGTTCCACGGCGTGGGTAAGAGACGCACAGACGTAAAGTGGCAGCGGGATAGTTCTCCCCAGCGTGACCGCCATTCCCCCTATCCCTGAAAATAGACCGTCTCCCGGTACTGAATGGCCTCGGCCAGGTGGTGGGTCTGAATCTTCTCGTCCCCGTCCAAATCGGCGATGGTCCGGGCCACCCGGAGGATGCGGTCATAGCTCCGGGCGGTGAGGCCCATGTGCTCATAGGCCCCCTTCATCAGGGCCTGGCTGTCCTCGTCCAGGACGCAGAATTGGCGGAGCTCTTTTTGGCCCATGGCGGCGTTGCAGTGGGGGCCGTCGGGGCCGAAACGCTGGCTTTGGATGGCCCGGGCTTGGGTGACCCGGGCCCGGATGGCGGCGGAGGGCTCCCCGGGGCTGCGGTCGGAGAGGTTTTCAAAGTCCAGGGGAGGGACCTCGGCGAAGAGGTCAATGCGGTCCAGCAGGGGGCCGGAGAGCTTGCCCAGGTATTTCTTCACCTGGGCCGGGGAGCACCGGCACCGGCCGGAGGGATGGCCATACCAGCCGCATTTGCAAGGGTTCATGGCGCACAGGAGCATGAAGCGGCTGGGGTAGGTCTCGGAGGCCGCCGAGCGGACCACGGAGATCTTCCCCTCCTCCATGGGCTGGCGGAGGACCTCCAGCACATCCTTGTGAAACTCCGGCAGCTCGTCCAGAAAGAGGACCCCGTGGTGGGCCAGGGAGATCTCCCCCGGCCTGGGATAGGGGTTGCCGCCCCCGGCCATGCCCCCGGCGGAGATGGTGTGGTGGGGGGACCGGAAGGGCCGCTGGGTGAGCAGAGGGTGCTCCCTGCTGGTCAGGCCCATGACCGAGTGGATTTGAGTGGCCTCCAGGGCTTCCCGCCGGGTCATGGGGGGCAGGATGGAGGGCAGGCGCCGGGCCAGCATGCTTTTCCCCGACCCCGGCGGGCCGATCATGGCGGCGTTGTGGCCCCCGGCAGCGGCGATCTCCAGCACCCGCTTCACCTGCTCCTGGCCCCGGACCTCGGAGAAGTCGGGGCAGGGCAGCTCCTCCAGCTCTCCCGACCAGGGGGGCGCGGGGGAGATGGACTCCCGGCCGGTGAGGTGGTCGGCCAGCTGCGCCAGGGTTTCCACCGGGTAGACGGTGAGCCCCTGGGCCAGGGTGGCCTCCGGGGCGCTGTCGGCGGGGACATACAGCCGCTGGATGCCCGCCTCCCTGGCGGCCAGGGCCATGGGGAGCATCCCCACCACCGGCCGCAGGGTGCCCGACAGGGAGAGCTCCCCCACAAAGGCGCAGTGGGGGTCCGACCAAGTGAGCTGGCCGGCGGCGGCCAGAATCCCCACCAAAATGGGCAGGTCATACAGGGTGCCGGACTTGCGCCGGTTGGCGGGGGCCAGATTCACGGTGATCCGCCCCACGGGAAAGGGGTAGCCGTTGTTTTTCATGGCCGCCCGGACCCGCTCCCGGGCCTCCTTCACGGCGGCGTCGGGCAGGCCCACGATCTCAAAGTTGGGCAGGCCCCCGGACAGGTCGCACTCGGCGGTGACCTCGTAGCCGGAGATCCCTTGCAGCCCAAGGGAGCGCACTTTTTGCAGCATGGCGGGCCTCCTTCCAGATAATATACCACGTTAACTATGCCACAAAACCACCGGGGATACAAGGGGGTAGGGGGCGTTTTTGGCAAAAAGAACGCCCTGCCGGCGGCGGCAGGGCGGGGGATGGCGGCGATGACGTAGATCCGGGTGCGAAGGGAGGGGAAGATTTGTGGGAAATGGAAAACCGAGGGCAGAGGGAAGAGCCTCTGCCCTCGGTGCCGAAGGTGGGAAGGTTACAAGAAGTCTTCTGGGAGCTTGAGGGCGTCCAGCACAAAGGCGCGGATGCCGTTGGGAGATCTTTGACAGTAGGGCGGGAGAGGATGGGGCTACAAGGCATGTGGGCTAAGACCTACTCGAGCAGTCCAGCCGTCGAAAGCTGTGACTTGACCTAAATCTGCGACTCCTGCTGGCAAAGAGGTGCCTGGCCTGTAGACGTACAAACACCATCCGTCCTCTGATAGGGGGATCCTTACGCTGGTGTCAAAGGAGACTTTAATAGAGTGATGCTCCAACTGATATCCTCCCTCTACTCTTTTAGATACGACGGCCATGAAATAGGCGATGTCCTCCTTGGTATGATAGAGCAAGGAAACGGAATTGGCATGGGGATCGCTACCCAAGGGTGCAGTCAAGAGGATTTCCGTGGGGGAATCCCCATTGGTGAGGTTGGGATCCTGACAAAGGGCCTCCAGAGTGTTGTAGACTACCGGCTGGATGGCAGCCGTAGGCTCCTCTCTCTGGCAGCCGATCAGGAGAAGGCAGAGGAGAAGGGAGATGAGGTGATACTTCATTGGAGATATCCTTTCCAGAGAAGACGTTCAGGGAAGGTTTTCCGGACGAACTACTCCGCTAATTGATAAATTAGATAATACTACCTAACCCGCCGAGAGCAGGAAAATCAGAAGAACTGTTGCTTTCCTTTAATGCATATATGCCGTCAAAAACACCTCCGCCAGAAACAGGATACTTTGCTTTGATCGGAATGGAGGATATTAAAGAATCTTCGCCTCCAAAAAGCTGGCGTTGCTGAATTGATCCAGTGACGGTTAAAATACGTGGAGTAAATACAATAGCAGAATATGTATACTTCCCGCTAGGAGCGAATGTACCTGTTATCTGAGCAGATGTACTAGAAGATGCGCTTGTTGTAACGTCGTAAGAAGCAGTAATGGATGCATCTACCAGGTCCTTCATATTTGCGGTTAATGAGAAACCAGAGGAGCTGGACTTCACGACTTCTCTAGTATATGACACAATGCTAGTCACATCAAGGGCAATTGCATTTTGATAAAGAGCACTTACTCTGCGCGTGTGGCTGTAGTCATATTGTTTAGACGCAGAAGATTTTACAAATTTGTAATAGATACCTCTGGGAGTAATAGAAGATTCAGTGACAGGAGAGATGTCACTTTCAAAATCGGCATCTTTGGCAACTGCTGTAATCAGAGAATTGTATTCATCCTCAGTTAAGGGATAGGCAACGCCATCAGATACCAGTACGGCGGCTGTTGTATGAACGCCGTCATCATTGATGTCAAAAGTGGCTTCGTTTATACAAATGGGTACAGATTTTTCTGTGGACTCAAAGGTGAAAGCGGCGCTTGCGGGAATGACCAAGGAAAGGGCCAGGCAGAGCGCCAGTGCGATGGACATCAGTCTCTTTTTCATGGTTGATTCTCCTTTTCTTTGTTTTTTGTTTTTGAGGGGGTGGGGTGAGCGTTTATCTTGCTGGGTATTACCTCCAGTCTGTTCTCCGCCAAGGAGGCGGGCGGGGCCGGTTACTTTGTCCCTTCACTATATACATGTCATGAGAAGGGGATTTGTTCACATGAAAACGCAAAAAAGTCAAAAAAATAGTTCGGGTGCGAAATTTCGCACCCGAAATAGGGGGAACGTTAGGCTTTTACGGCTTTGGAACCGACCCAAGCAGTTTCCGATCCCGCAGCATTTTTACAGTAGCAAGCGGCGGTGACATAATAGTATTTTCCGGCGGTGCCAGGATAGGTAATATTAACATCCGCAAATGCCTGTTTGGTCAGAATCATGCCGGGTTGGTTATAGCGGGTATAGGTATGAACTTCTTGATAACTGCCGTCTGACTGCTTTTGATACACACAGATTTGTGTGGCGCCAATTTCGGCCATAATGGATTTTGCTCTTACATTAACAGTAATGTTTAATTTTCCGCTGCCAGTGGGAATGACAGAGATGTTTTTATAGGAAAAGTAGTTGCTGTCTTGAATTTCTGCGTCGGGGGTAGGCATAGCGGCGAAAGCGGGACCGGCAGACCCAATGAGAAGAAACAGAAACAGACAGAGAGACAGGATACGAATAAACGGTCTTTTCATTGGAAGGTTACCTCCTTAGTCATAAATCGAGTCAATCATTGCTTTTAATTCATCCACAGAAAGATTGCCTTGGATGCAGCACTCCACGTTTTCGTTTCTCCAAACAGCAATATAGGCATCTATGTTTTTTGCAATATAATGGGGAATTCCGTTGGCGTAATATTCTTCTGGCGGGCCAGGGTCCTTTTCATATTGTCCTGTGGGCAGCTCAGATGCGTCATGGTATACTGTAATGTCGATGGTAAAACCACCTTTTGAAGAAGAGAAAACAAAATTGATACCATTGCCAAGGAAGCTGGAGCTATCTTCAGCTTGCGCCAGCTCTGCCCCCTCCGGATAGCGGGTGGGCAAAACAGGCAGATCGGTCAATTCATCTACCTTGTTTTTGAGCTGGTCATAGGTGGCGTCGTCCAAACGAAACGCTGCTGCGCCCCCTGGGGAGAACGAAAAGGTATGGGTGCTCCATTGGATCAGGGCGCCGATGGGGTCCGTTCCAGCTGCCGGAAGGATGAAAAAGCAAACGACCAAACAGAGAACGGCGGCAAAAGAAAGATACCACCGCAATTTCCGGCGGGGCTTCTGTTCTCTTTTTGGGGGAAACGGGATGACTTCTGATGTGGTTACGGGCTCCGGTTCCGGAGCGGGGGGAGAATCCGGGGTGGCGGCGGGGGTTACGTTGCGGGATAGAAAGGTTTCCCAGGCGGTGTCCTCGTCAATGGGGGAAGGAATCTGGGCTTCCCTGGAACGGATCACCTCCATAATTTCTGTGAGGAATACCATGCTGGCCTCGTCGTCCTCGGAGGTGGCGAAATCCTGGCGAAGGAGCTCCTCCAGCTCTGGGGTAGAGAGCTGTTCTAAGCCGGGATATTTTTTTGAATTCTCCGTAGGATATTTCATGTCTTAGAACCTCCTCTACTATTATCATGTCCGCCTGAGCCGGTTTGTTCACATTCCGGGGGGATATTTTTTTCAATTTCCGCATAATTTTTTCGGAATTGCGCTTTAATTCGGTTCACGCGCATGGCCAAAGCGGATTTTTTGATCCCCAAGTCCTGGCAAATTTCCTCATAGGTCTCTTTGTGAAGATAGAGCCGTTTCAATAAGTCCAGGTCCTCTGGGGGGACAAAGCCTTCCAGCTCTAAATCAGCTCCGGGCGGGGACAGGACGGAATCGGGAGGAATTTGGAGCAACCGCTCTGCCCAGCGCTGGTCTGCGCGAACCATGTTTTTTACAACATTTTTCAACGTGATTGTGAGCCATCCCGCCGGATTTGGGTGATGATAAAATTCCTCTCTCTTTTCCCAGGCAATGGTAAAGGCTTCTTGCACGGCGTCCTCTGCCTGGCTGATGCTTCCTATGCTGCCCTTTTGGGACAAAAGAACCATTGCAAGCCGGTGAAGGGATTTGTGCTGGGTTCTTACAATGTGTTCATAGAACAGCAAAACGTCTTTTGGCAGAGTAGCCATTTTCGCACCTTCTTTCTGCTTTTGAGTTTTATAAACCTATTATATCATAATAAGCGTTAAAAAGAAACAGGATATATTCTGGCTTACTCTGCTAATGAACAATGATTTTTAGGATTGGAAGAGATATAAAGGGAAAAGGTTTGATAATTACTCCGCCCTTGAGCGCTTTTTCAGCTTCTTTGGGGCCCTGCCGCCACCCGCGCACCGGAGGAAATCATGTCTGAGAAAAAATGAAAAGGAAACGGAATGGAGGCGCGTTTTTGTGGGAAATAAAAAAACCAAGGGCAGAGGGGACAATGCCTCTGCCCTTGGCGGTTGGGAAGGTTACAAGAAGTCCTCTGGAAGCTCAAGGGCGTCCAGCACAAAGGCGCGGATGCCGTCGGGGTCCAGCAGGTTCCCCTGAGAGCGGTTCCAAAGGCCGGAACCCATGGAACAGAACGAAAGGTCCACGGCACTGCGGTATCTTCCCGGGTCCTCCGGCTCCTCAAAGTGGCCGGGACCTAAGACGATGCGGCGCTCCTGGCATTGGGACAGGTAGGCGAGGATCTCTTTGCCCACAGCCTGGTCTGCTTCCGTTTCCGGCTGCCAGACAAAGCAGTCAGCGTCCTCTTTTTGGTAGTACAGATTCCGCTGAATGATGATCTCCGTGATGGCGGCGGTTTCCGGATCTTGGACAACGGGGCGGGGGATCAGAAAATAGCAGGCCAATAGCGCGGCAAGGGCCAGGAGGAAAACACAAAGGAAACGTGTCTTTTTCGCCATGGAAAAGCCCCCTTTCTCATGGTTTCTTTCGATGGAAAACCCGCGCCTGCGGCCGGGAAGCTGGCCCGGTGGGAGGGTTTTGGTGTGTTTGGGGTTGTGGGGCGCGCAGGTTTGGAAGCGAGGCGTCTGATTACAAATAGAATACCACGGAATAACAAAAAGGAAAAGGGGAGGGCGGGAAGATTTGTAGAAAATGGAAAAACCGAGGGCAGAGGGAAGATCCTCTGCCCTCGGGATCAAAGGTGGGGTGGTTACAAAAGGATGCCGATTTCCATTTTTCAGGAGTCCTTCATGTGGGTTGCTATTATAAATTCAGATTTTCAAAAGCTCCACGTAGCTCTTAGTCAATGTAATAAATGATATCATCCTTGTGTTCGTCTAACAGGCTCGACAGATATTCTTCTACTGCATCCAATGCTTCCTGGGGTGGATTAAGCCGATCATAGGTAAGTCCGTGGTTTTGACAATATTCCTTTGCGATGGCCTCTTTCAAATTCCACTTTGCCAAAATCTTAGGAGCCTGGGCGCGCTGGTCATCCACATATTCATCGTAGGTGATTCCTGCGTTGGCACAATAGGCATCAATCCCTTCTTTCCCCTCAGGTAGTTCATAAGCGGCGTAAACCGTTTCCTGGAGATACTGTTCCACCTCTTCTGTGGAGGGTGTTAATCCCCGGTTTTCTGCCTCTTCTAAAAGGATAACATTCTTTAAAATATCATCCACAATCTCTCGATCACTGACAGTTTCTCCTGATGCAGATCCAGCCAAGGCTGCTTGCGTCTGCTTTTGATATTCTACAACAGACATCATAACCTTTTCTTCTTTATATGTGGCTGCTACCGTATCTGATGTAGAAGACTCGCGCTCTGTAGCTTCTTCATAGTATGTTCCGAGTTCAGCTTCTACAGGGGAGCTATCTGAACTATATGCAACAACGCCGATAGATGTAACTATTAATAAAATAGCTAACAAAATACCTGCTTTCTTCATTTTAATTCCTCCTAACTAGAAAACAGCTTATGTGAAGTAGGTTTTTACTGTGCCACTTTTGCTATGGGAACCTAAATTGCAAACTCCTGTTGCGATAGCATAAGATGGCATCGACTTTAACATGAAAAATGTTGTTTGAAACGAGGATGCATAGCTTGTATTTGTGGACCATTTGATACCTTGGTCTGCTAATTTACCATTCGAGCTATTATAATAGCTTACCGATAATGCTGGCGCTGTACCTACACTAAAGCCGCTTGGTACAGACACTGTAGTACAAGAAACTTGTGTATCCCACGATGAAAACGCTGTAGCTGGGAAAAAGTTTCCTGCAAACTTATTTGGCTGATTGTAGGTGTTTGTGTATGAAACTCTAAATTTTACCGGGACGCTCTGTAAAGTGCCAATGCCAAGGTCTCCATCCAGATTCAAAAACACTGCTGAAATATCTGACGAATTGGAAGCCCTTTTCGAATTTGCTCTGCACTGAGTGCAAGAGAACTTTAAGACATATACTGTCTTTGTTTCACCACATGCACATTTTGCAACGCTAGCATGTGGATGGCTTGCTGCCGGTGTCCCACCAGTGTAAGAATGTGTCCCACACGACTTGCAAGTGCCGCTTCCCCAAGTCCCGGGGCCATGCTTCTTAACTTCCTGACCACCAATATATACTTTGCTTCCACACGAATTGCACACTTTGTAGTATCTGTGAGGATGCGTTGCATCAGAGTAACGAGGGCCTAAAGATGAATGTGAGCACGCAGCATTAGCAGGTACCGGCATCATCATAAATACCATACACCCGATAATCAAAATAATTGTCAGTTGCTTCATGCAAGTAAAAATTTTTTGTTTATCCACTAGTTTTCTCCTTTCCATTGTACCAAAGAGCCTATACAAATACAATCTATTTTGCATAGGGCTAGGTTGTTTTCTTTTTCATAGAACGCTCTTAGTCCACATAGGCCTCACATCCTCTCTGCCGGTGTTGTTCCGTATTGTGGTGGTGCCGGTTAAGGCCCTTCTACCCTATACATGTCTTGAGAAGGGCAAATGTTCTCATAGAAATTCAAAAAATAAAAAAATTTTTGGGTGCGGATTTCCGCACCCAAAATATGAGAGAAGGTTCCTTTCTGATTATGCAACAACGGAGGAGGAAGTTCGCACCCGTGTGTCTGAGCCGGAGCTGTTTTTCGCGAAAAAGAAAGCGGTAACCTGATAGGTTTTTCCTGGCGTGCCCTGATAAAAGACATATGTACGGGCGGACGCTTGCTGTCTCTGCACCAAAGAAGGAAGGGTTTCCTTTGTATACGTGTGCACCGTTTTGAACCCTCCGTTGGGCTGCTTTTCTTTTACGACCAACGAAGTTGCGCCGAGCTCGGTCATAATATCCGTTGCGCGGACCGTTGTTTTAATCTGTATTTTTCCGTCGCCTACTGCGGTGACAGAAACACCGGTTGAATTGAAATAGTTGCTGGCACGGGCACTGGCGGGGATGGCAAGGCTGAGGGATAAAACAATCAACATACATAGGGTTAAAATCCTTGTGGTTGCTTTCATGGGGGCAGTTCTCCTTATTCGTAGATTGATGCAAGCATTTGCTTTAACTCGTCGCGGGTTAAAGATCCAACAATTGAGCACTCTGCGTTTCCATTCCACCAAGCTGCGCCGGTGCGTTCCATGTTATCGAAGATGTAATGGGGAATATGATTTACATAGTATTCTTCGGGAGCGCTGTCATTTTTCTCATAAAGGTTCGTCGGGTTTTCTGGGATCGTGCCATAGATCGTAACAGAAAAAACGAAGGAGCTTCCATTGAGATCAAATACAGCGTCAATGCTATGTTCATCAAGAGAAGAAAATTCATCAGCCTGTATGATCGTGGTTCCTTCAGGATACCAAGTGGGTAAAATAGGCAGGTTGGTATACTCCTTTACGAAATCTTCCAGCTTGGTGTATTCGGGGTCGTCAAAGAGCGCGCTATCCTTTTTGGACAGGAAAGAAAAGGTATCCGTATCCCACTGAATCCACGCCTGCAGCTTCCCGCTGCCGTAGGCGGGGATCGCAAGGGCTGCAACCAAAATGCAGATCACAGCGGCTACGGGCAACACCCGGCGCAGGCGTCTCTTTTTGGGTGGTTTCTGATGGGGTAAGGGGACAACCGAGGGCGCTGCTTCGGGGGTCTCTTCCGGGGGCGGAGACGGAGCAGCGGCCTCTTGAGGGTCAATATATTTGGTGCGGAAGGTCTCCCAGGCGGCGTCTGCGTCCACCGTCGGGGTCCTTCTCTGGGCGATCACCTCCATAATAGCCATGACGAGGTCGGTGTCGGAATTGCCTTCCCCGGCGGCAAAGTCCCGCCGGAGGAGTTCTTCCAGCTCTTGGGTAGAGAGCTGTTCCAACCCCGGATCATTTCCCTGATTGGTTTTGGGATCATTCATTTTTGGAACCTCCTCTATTCCTATCATGTCTTGGCGAGCCCGATTGTTCCCAGGGTGAATCAAAAAATTTTTCTGCTTCTCGATAGGCCTTTTTGAAGCGTTCTTTGCTCCGCTGAACCCGAGAGGCCAAGGTAGACTTGTTGGTTCCCAGCGCTTGCGCTAACTCATCATAGGTCATGCCCTCTAAATAGAGGTGTTTCAGCAAGTCCAGGTCCTCTGGCGGGATCAGGCCCTCCAACTCCAGATCTGCCCCTGGCGGAGCGGAAACCAGGGATTGGAAGCGCGATACATTTAGGAGCCGCTTAGCCCATCGCTGGTCCTCCCGGACCATATTGCGCGCCACATTGTTCACGGTGTTGTATAGCCAGCCGACGGGTTTTGGGCTGGCGGAAAGCTCTTCCAGCTTGGTTAAAGCAATGAGGAAAGCTTCGTTTACCACTTCTTCGGCCCGTCCGGCGTCGCCTTGGTGCCCTTCCCGGGACAAAATCGCTTGTGCGTACCAGAGGAATTTCTGGTAATTCTCTTGGTAAAGCGCACCAAGGGCCTCGGTGCTGAAAAGCGTAGGGGAAGCAGGCATTGATATCCCACCTTTTTCGATCATTTTCTTCTAATGTACAATACAAAAGAAAGTTTTTATATTGGCAGAACAAATAAACCGCAAATTGCAATAACAAGTTGGACACCCCGTGGTAAAAACCTTGGTCACGGATGGAGCCGGAGGATCTATCCGTGAGCGAGGTTGCCGCAGCCGTCAG
>JALERU010000079.1 GCA_022764045.1 Clostridiales bacterium
ACCTTCACCCACACCATGTCGCCGATGTGGACCACGTCCTCCACCTTCTCCACCCGGTGTTCGGCCAGCTTGGAGATGTGGACCATGCCGTCCTTGCCGGGGGCCAGCTCCACGAAGGCGCCGAAGTTCAGGATGCGCACCACCTTGCCGTAGTAGAGCATGCCCACCTCGGGGACGAAGACGATGGTGTCGATCATCTTCTTGGCGATGTCGCAGCAGGCGGCGTCAGGGGAGGCGATGTGGATGGTGCCGTCGTCTTCGATGTCGATCTGGGCGCCGGACTCGGCGGTGATCTTCTGGATGACGGAGCCGCCCTTGCCGATGACCTCCCGGATCTTGTCGGGGTCAATCTTCATGGTGAGCATCTTGGGGGCGTAGCGGCTGACCTCAGGCCGGGGGGCGGAGATGCAGGGGAGCATGATCTCGTCCAGAATGGCCTTGCGGGCGTCGCCGGTGATGGCCAGGGCCTCCTTGATGATGGCGTGGGACAGGCCGTCGTTCTTGATGTCCATCTGGATGGCGGTGATGCCGTCCTTGGTGCCGGCCACCTTGAAGTCCATCTCGCCGTGGAAGTCCTCCACGCCCTGGATGTCGATGAAGGTGGTGAAGGAGCCATCGTCGTCCTGGATGAGGCCGCAGGAGATGCCGGCCACGGGGGCCTTGATGGGCACGCCGGCGTCCATGAGGGCCAGGGTGG
This sequence comes from Clostridiales bacterium, assembly GCA_022764045.1. GTDB lineage: Bacteria > Bacillota > Clostridia > Oscillospirales > Oscillospiraceae > Evtepia. The sequence goes on from JALERU010000079.1 coordinate 698, forward strand.
AGCCGCAGATGGAGCCCTGGGAGGTGGAGCCGTTGGAGGAGACCACCTCAGAGACCACACGGATGGCGTAGGGGAACTCCTCCACCGAGGGGATCACAGGGTCCAGGGCCCGCTCGGCCAGGGCGCCGTGGCCCTTTTCCCGGCGGTTGACGCTGCGGGCGCCCCGGGCCTCGCCCACGGAGTAGGCGGGGAAGTTATAGTGGTGCATATAGCGCTTCTCCTCTTCCTCCCAGATGGTATCCAGCTTCTGGCAGGCGGAGAGGGTGTTCAGGGTTGCCACGGACAGCACCTGGGTCTGGCCCCGGGTGAAGAGAGCAGAGCCGTGGACACGGGGCAGCACGCCCACTTCCGCGGCCCGGGGACGGATCTCGTTCTTCTGGCGGCCGTCCACACGGTGGCCCTGGAGGAGCCAGGCCTTGACGATCTTCTTCTGGAATTTATAGGTGATCTCGTCCAGGTACTGGTCCATCTCGGGGTACTCTTCCAGGAAGAGCTCGTGCCAGTGGTCGATGAGGGCATTCCAGCGCTCCTCCCGGACGTTCTTGTCGTCGGTGTCCATGGCGGCCTTGGCCTCGTCCATGGTGGCTTCCACGATCTTGTCGAAGAGCTCCTGGTCGAAGTCGGCGTGGTCGTAGGTCATCTTCTCCTTGCCGATTTCAGAGACGATGTTGTTGATGAAGTCCACCTGGGCCTTGATCTCCTCGTGGGCCTTCACGATGGCCTCGTACATCACGTCGTCGGGGATCTGGTCAGCCCCGGCCTCGATCATCACCACCTTAGCGCCGGTGGCGGCCACGGTGAGATCCAGCTTGGAGCTGTGCTTCTGGGCCTGGTTGGGGTTCATGACGATCTGGCCGTCCACATAGCCCACCTCCAGGCAGCCGATGGGGCCGGCCCAGGGGATGTTGGACACGGCCAGGCAGGCGGAAACGCCCACCATGGCGGCGGCCTCGGGGGAGCAGTCCCGGTCCACGCTCATCACGGTGCAGGTGACCACCACATCGTTGCGGAAGTCGCCGGGGAAGAGGGGCCGGATGGAGCGGTCGATGACCCGGGAGGCCAGCACGGCGGGCAGGGAGGGCTGCCCCTCCCGGCGCATAAAGGAGCCGGGGATACGGCCCACGGCGTAGAGCTTTTCCTCAAAGTCTACCGACAGAGGGAAGAAGTCGATGCCGTCCCGGGGACGGGCGGAGGCGGTGACGGCCACCAGCACGGAGGTGTCACCATAGCGGACCATGGCGGAGGCGTTGGCCAGCTCCGCCACCTTGCCGAACTCCAGGGAGAAGGGGCGGCCGGCGATTTCAGTCTTATAAATGTGGTTGTTGAATTGCTTCTTGGTAATAATCGTTGACATGTTGCAGACTCCTTTCGCAGGTTGGATTTTCTCACCGGAGAGCCTGCTGCCTTATTTAGCACTTGAAGGCATGTCCGATCCTCGGGCACACGTTCAAAGGCTAAGATAGGGCGGGGAGGGCTCCCCGGAACGGGGGTTTGGGGAAAAAGGGGCGGTGCAGTTTTGGCCACACCGCCCCCTATCGCAGACGAAATTACTTACGGATCCCCAATTTAGCAATGATAGCACGATAACGCTCGATGTCCTTCTTTGCCAGGTAGTCCAGCATCTTGCGGCGCTTACCGACCATCTTCAGCAGGCCACGGCGGCTGTGGTTGTCGTGGATGTGAACCTTCAGGTGCTCGGTGAGCTCCTGGATACGGGCGGTGAGGATGGCGATCTGGACCTCGGGGGAGCCGGTGTCGTTCTCGTGGGTGCGGTTTGCCTCAATGACGGCAGTCTTTTCGTCTTTACGGATCATGGGATATGTTCCACCTTTCAAAAGTTTGCCTCTGACTGAGTAGCGGGCGGGTGTGGCCCTGAAGCTCAGGCGTTGCTCCCGGGACTAAGTCAGGGTAATTTCCGTGCTTTGCACACGTGCTATTTAGTATACCACCCGGCGGCGGGAAAGTAAAGAAAAATTTTGGAAAAAGCCAAGAACGCCAAGGCTTCCCAGTTTTTGTGCTTGCTATTTTGTGGAAGTTTGGTATAATTTCAGTTAATATAGATAAAAAACAAATACACTGCGGCAGATTTTTTAGAAGAGGAAGGGCAATCTCCCCTTCCTCCCATTATCATCAGGAGGTATCCAACATGAAACGATGGAAACAGGTTCTCAGTCTCGGTCTCTCCGTGGTCCTGCTGCTGTCCGTTATGGTGACGGGCGCGGGGGCCGCCTTTGCCGACCAAAGCCAGATCTCTCACAAACGCGCCGTAGACCGGTGCGTGCAACTGAAGATCCTCGGCGGCTATGGCGACGGCACCTTCCGGCCGAAAAACAGCCTCACCCGGGCCGAGGCCTGCAAGATCCTCTGCGTCACCCTCAGCGGGGGTTCCTCTCCCGCCCTGCCCCTTCCCGCCACCCCCGCTTTCCGGGACGTGCGCAATGACCCCAATTCTGCCTGGGCGGAGAACTACATTACGTTCTGCTGTAACAAGGGTATTGTCGGCGGCGTGGGCGGGGGCCGGTTTGAGCCCAGCCAGAACCTCACCGGCACCCAGCTGGCTAAAATGCTCCTCACCGCCATGGGCTACGACGCCGTTCGCAGCGGCTTCACCGGCGTCAATTGGGAGTATAACGTCAAGCAATACGCCCAGCAGGCGGGGCTCTTTGCCTCCCTGTCCAGCCTGAATCAGTCCGCCCCCCTCTCCCGGGAGGCCGCCGCCCAGATGATCGTCAACGCCCTGGACGCCCACCCAGGCCTGTACGGCGGCAAGCCCGCCCCGGAAGCCCTCTACAGCGAGGTCCTGCGCCAGCACCAGGCCGCCGTGGATCAAAACCAGTTTGGCTATGACCAGCAGTGGGGCTACGTCCGCTGCGGCTGGGTCTTTACCACCCGGGACACTACCTTCTACTACGCCTTCCGGGACATCGACAGCAACGGCACCGACGAGCTGTTCATCGGGGCGCGGGAGCCGGGCAAGAACATTCAGGTCGTCGACCTCTTTTGCTACAACGGCGTCCAGCCCGTCCACCTCTTCCCGCCCAGCAACCTCTTCGGGCTCCGGGAAAACCAGAGCACGGTCTACGCCGATGGGACCATCCTCACCGCCCTGGCCGCCAACGACGGCAGTATGCTCTCCGTCTGGTCCAAAATTTCTCCCGACGGCTACACCCCCCAGGAGCTTTCCAATTACGCCGCCCTCTGGCACGCCGACTACGATGCCGACAACGCCTGGACCTACCACGAAAACGTGACCTATCAGTGCGCCCTCTCCGGCCGGGAGGCCTTCTATACCATCTCCCTCTCCCCCGCCTCCCTGACCCTCTCGGAAGAGACCTTCCGCCAGTTGGCCCAGGGGAAGGACGGTGTCTATGGACCGGAGATGTCCTTTGCCTGGACCGCCTTTTAACCTGTCTCGACGCCAAGTTCTTCCAATCCTCCATTTCCCTTCCCTTCCAAAAAAAGTTGTGGTATAATGGAAAAACCACACAAAGGAAAGGAATTTTTCCCATGAAACGACGGTTTTTGAGTGCTGCGCTCACCCTATGTCTTTTGCTCTCCCTCCTTCCCACCGCCGCTCTGGCAGCAGGGAAGCACCCCTTTACCGACGTACCCGCCAGCCACTGGGCCAACGACGCGGTGGCCTATGTCTACGCCGAGGAGCTCATGGGCGGCATGGAGGCCAACGCCTTTTACCCCAACTACACCACCACCCGGGGCATGATTGTCACCATCCTGTACCGGCTGGATGGGACCGGGTCCAAGGGGAAAGTCCCCTTCACCGATGTGGCCCAGGGGAGCTGGTATTACGACGCCGTGGGCTGGGCCTCGGCCAACGGCATTGTGGGGGGCTACGGCGACGGGAAGTTCGGCCCCAACGACACCATCACCCGGGAGCAGATGGCCCTCATCCTCTTCCGCTACGCCGACAGCCAGGGCTATGACGTGTCCGCCCGGGCGAGCCTCTCGGGCTATCAGGACGCCGGCGCCATCAGCAGCTACGCCAAGGAGGCCATGGCCTGGGCCAATGGCGTGGGCCTCATCAGCGGCCTTACCAGCGACAGCCTCAGCCCCAAGGGAAGCGCCACCCGGGCCCAGGCGGCGGCCATTTTCGCCCGCTTCTGCCAGCAGGTCGTCCCCAACGGCTATGTCAGCCACAGCCAAATGGTCCAAAACCTGAAAAAATCCTCCCTGTCCAAAAAGGACACCCTGGCGTCCATGGCCCAGGTCATGCTGGACGACGGCTTCGCCCCCGCGTTCGTGGCCGGGGTCCTGGGGAATATCATTGCAGAGGGGGCCTGCGGGATCTTTGAATACTCCACCTATTCCATCCCGGAAAACAAGCCGGCCTACCTGGTGTACATGGAGGAAAACTATGACTACCAGAACGTCTATTCCGGCAAGTACATCTACAACGGCTTCTCCCTGTCCCAGGTCTACGACATGATCCTGGAGCTGGGCCCTGGCGGGGCCAACGGCCGGGGGAGCTGCTTCGGCCTGGGCTGCCTCCAGTGGACCGATTACACCCGCATCAAGCGCCTGCTGGAAAACTACATGGCCGTGGCGGGGAGTTCCGACACCATCACCCTGGCCCAGGTCCAGAAGGCCGAGGGGATGACCATCAGCTACGAGCTCAACGGCCCCTACAAGGGGGTCTACACCGCCTGGCAGACGGAAAATCCGAACCGGGACACCATGGACGCGGCCTATGACGCCGGGGTCAAAATCTGCACCAGCTACGGCATCCCGGCGGGGTATAACACCGAGGCCGTCCAATCCAAGCGGGCCGGGTATTCCACCCAGGTCTACGCCGTGATGCTGGGGCAGAACTGAGCTTTCTTCCCTCCTTCCAAAAACCGGCGCTGCATTGGAACGCAGCGCCGGTTTTTCTTGCTATTTTGTACATTTTCTGTTAGACTAGAATGGCAAAAATCGTATGAACTGCCCTCAAAAGAAAGGAGTCCGACCCATGAAGCGATTGCTCTCTCTGTTTCTTTCCGTCGTTCTTCTCACCACACTGTCTGTTCCGGCAGCGGCCGCGGGAAACTACCCCTTCCAAGACATATCCGCCAGCCACTGGGCCAGCGACGCGGTGGGCTATGTCTATGAAAACAACTTGATGAACGGCACCAGCCCCACCGCCTTCCAGCCGGAAGGCACCCTGACCCGGGCCATGTTCGTCACCATTCTGGGGCGAATGGACGGGGTGGAGACCAGCCAATATTCCGGCAGCCAGTTTTCCGACGTGGCCCCCGGCCAGTGGTACAGCCCCTATGTGGCCTGGTCCTTCCAGAACCACATCGTCAACGGCACGGGCGGGGGCTGCTTCTCCCCGGACCTGGCGGTGACCCGGGAGGAAATGGCCACCATGATTGCCCGGTATGTAGACACCCAGGGCCTTACCCTGCCAGAGGCCGACCGCCCCGCCGCCCCCTTCACGGACCAGGCCGCGATTTCCTCCTGGGCCAAGGAAGGCGTGGAGCTGATGCGCCAAACCGGCCTTCTCTCCGGGTACGGAGACGGCCGCTTCGCCCCCCACCAGACCGCCACCCGGGCAGAGGCGGCCACGATCTTTATGCGGCTGGACAAGGGCTTTTCCGCGTCGGACCCCTCCCCTGACGCCGCAGCCCTTGCTTCCTACCGAGAAATCTCAGAGGAAGTTACCTCTATGGAAGCAGACTACACAAACCGAGACGGCTTTGTCACAAAAGATCAGCTCCCCGCGCTTCTGAACGAGGTGGAAGCCTATGCAAAATCGTTATACAACAAAGGAATCGTCTCAGAATATGACGCCAATGACACCTGCGTCTATCTAAAGATTGGCGGATGGTTGGGATTTGTTTACGATCCCCCCATGGAAAATCTCCTGTCGGGCGGCGGCGAGGTGTCTTTGGTGACGTTAGAGCCTATGGCGTCCGAGTTTTATCCCTACTATCTTCTTGCCGGCGCAAAGGGGCCAGACGAGGCCGCGAAGCTCATTGAGAAGACCTTTGGGTCAAATTTTTCCTTCACCGGGAATTATGACAATGCCGAAGTCACCTTAGACTCCGTGAAAAACCTTCCTTCGAACAGTGTTGTCATATGGTTCGGGCACGGAAACTACCTTGATCAGCTTGGTTCCATTTTGTTTTTAGGAACCAAAAAATGGGACCCGGCAACCATTCTCTTGTATCAAGAGGAATTCAGCAATGACGCCCTGCTGACCAATGGCAAGGGCCAGTTTTATATCACTCCCGTTTTCTTTGAAAAATATATGCCCAAGGATGCCCTGGACGGTAGTTTAGTCTATTTATCCACTTGCAGCAGCTTTGCAGATGACCGTTTGCCTCAGAGCATTTGGAATCATGGTGCACGGGCTGTCTTGGGACATAGCGCAACGACTCAAACAATCTATGGCCTCAAAATGCTGTACTCCTTCTTCGAAGGAATGTCAATGACCGCAGAAGACGGGTCATATTATACCATTTCACAGGCTCTCGCCTATGCGAAAAAAGAAAATGGGGACCATGACTATTTTGGCAGTAAGGTCCTCGCCGCCTACCGGGATGACTTCGCCCTTCCAGATCTGCTCCAAGACGCGGAACGAAACATCTCAGGGAAGGTCATAGATGCTAACGCAAACGCCCCCCTCTCCAGCGTGAAGGTCACCCTCACCTGCCTCTTTGGCGCCGGCGGAGAGGAGATCGGCGCCACGGCAACCACAGCGAAGGACGGCTCCTTCTCCCTGAAGATTCCCGATAACGCCACTTTCCTTACCGGCATCCGCTTTGAAAAGGATGGCTACGACAGTGATTTCTATCCCCTGGCTACGGACGGGTCCAGCTCCTTCCAGATCGGTACCGTGGCCCTTACGCCGGCAAACGACTTTTGGGTGCAGTATCATGACGTTTGGGCCCAGCATCAGGCTTGGGCCAACTGGTACCAAACCCATGACATCAGCTCAGAGGCATATCGGCAGTTTTTGGAGGACCATCCTTCTGTGCGGAAACGCCCCCTCGAAGAAAACGCGACCTTTTATTATGCGTTTCAAGACATTGACCGCAACGGAACAAAGGAATTGCTCATCGGCCTAAAATATCCCCGCGACACAGCGCCGCAGATCATCGACGTGTTTTGCTATGATGGGAACAAACCGGTTCATCTCTTCCCCCTCAGCGATATTTTTGGCGGCCCGGGCAATACGTATTCCCTCTATTCCGACGGCAGTCTTGTCACCGACCTCCACGCCACAATCGATGATTTTTTCTTTGTAAAAGGGGAAATCTCGGCTGACGGCTATTCCTTAAAAACAACGGGAAATGTGTTTGCTCTGTGGTCCCCAAATGAGGACGGCGGTTTCTGGTCTTTTTACAAAAATGCAAGCTATTCCTATGCAATAGACTCTGACGGGTATGCAACATACAACATTACGCCCTCCCAAACAGAGCTGACAGAAGAAGCCTTTACCCATTGGGCAACCGGGGACACAGGGATTCACGGAGAAGAAATGCCCCTGGAATGGACTCCATTTTAACCGAGACACCACGGCCGCCTATGATGCTGAGGCAGAACTGCGCTCTTTTCCACCCTTCCCAAACCAGACAAAAAACGATGCCACGGCCCTTCGTGGCATCGTTTTTTCACTCATAGCCGCCCCAGCAAACTCCCCACCTGATAGATCCCGAAGGCCGTCAGCCAGGCCAGGGTAGTTTGATAGGCCACCGCCAGCCGGAAATGCCGGGGGGAGGCCAGCTCCTGGCGAAGGGCGGACAGGGCCGCCAGGCAGGGGGCGCAGAGGAGGTTAAACAGCAGGAAAGACAGGGCCGAGGCGGGGGTCACCAAGGGCGCGGGCAGGCCCCCGGGGCAAAGGACTGCCAGGGTGCTGACAATGCTCTCCTTGGCCAGCAGGCCGCTGAGGGCAGCCACCGCCAGCCGCCAGTCCCCCCAGCCCAAGGGGGCAAAGAAGGGGGCCAGCACCTCCCCCACCCAGGCCAAAAGGCTGCACTCCAGGCCGCTGCCGGCCAGATAGCAGAACCCGTCCTGGCTCCAGCCAAAGCTGGCGGCAAACCACACCGCCACCGAGGCCAGGACCAGAAGGCTGGCGGCCTTTTTCACAAACTCCCCCAGCCGCCGTCCGGTTCCCCGGAGGAGCTCTCCCCACCGGGGCAGACGATAGTCGGGCAGCTCCAGCAGGAAGGGCAGGTCCTCCCGGGGGAACCACCGGCTCCCCGACAGAAGCCACCCGGAGAAGAGGGCCGCAGCCCCCCCGATGAGATAGGCCAGAGGCGCCACCCACCAGCACCCGGGAAAGGCCCCGGCGGCGATGAGAGCGATCACCGGCAGCTTGGCCCCACAGGGGAGAAAGGTGGCCGTCATGGCGGTGAGCCGCCGGCAGCTCTCCCGCCGGATGGTCCGGCAGGACAGAATCCCGGGGACCCCGCAGCCGCAGGCCAATATGTAGGGCACCACTGATTTCCCCGACAGGCCGAACCGCCGCACCAGCCGGTCCAGCAGATAAGCCCCCCGGGAGAGGTAGCCGCAGCCCTCCAAAAAGGTCAGGCACAGAAACAGGGCCGCCAGTTGGGGCAGGAAAGAGAGCACCGCCCCCACCCCGGCCACGATGCCCTCCAAGATCAGAGAGGTCAGCCAGGGAGAGCAGGAGAGCTTGTCCAGGCCGTAGGCCAGCAGGGGGACCAGGCCGGGGTGGGCCCGGCCCAGGAAGGTCCAGGAGCCGGTGAGCAGGTCCTCCCCCAGCCCCTGGGTCCAGCCCCCCACCAGGCAGACGGCAAACCAGAACATCCCCAGCAGCACCAGTCCAAAGAGGGGCAGGGCCAGAACCCGGTGGAGAAAGAGCCGGTCCAGCCGCTGGGTGAGGCTCGCCCCGCCCTTGCCGCGGGTGAGGCCCCGGCGGGCCAGTTCCCCGGCAAAGGCATAGCGCCCGGCGGCGAGGATCTCCTCCCGGTCCGCGCCCAGGTCGGCCTCGCAGGCGGCGATGATGACCTCCAGCCGCTGGCGCAGGGCGATCCCCACCCCCAGGGCCCGGTCGGTTTCCGTCTCCCCCTCGAAGAGCTTTCCCAGATACCAGTCCCTGCCCGTCTGGGGCAGAACGTCCCGGGCCAAAAGGCCGATGTCCTCCAAGGCCCGCTGGGTCCGCTGGTTGAACACAGGCTTGGGCGCGGGGGGCTCTCCTTGCCGGGCAGCGGCCACCACCTGTTGGGCGGCCTCCGTGACCCCGGCTCCCTTGGCGGCGGAGAGCGCCACCACCGGGCAGCCCAGCCGCTGGGACAGAAAGTCCAGGTCCAGGGCCTGTCCCCGGCCCTTGAGCAGGTCCAGGCGGTTCACCGCCACCACCGTGGGTATCCCCAGCTCCAAAAGCTGAGTGGTCAGGTAGAGGCTCCGCTCCAGGCAGGCCCCGTCCACCAGGTTTAAGATGGCGTCGGGGCGCTTCTCCACCAAAAAGCGGCGGGTGACCTCCTCCTCCGGGGTGTAGGGGGAGAGGGAGTAGACCCCAGGCAGGTCCAGAATGTGGACGGACTTGTCCCCGGTCCAGGCCCCCTCCCGCTTTTCCACTGTCACCCCCGGCCAGTTGCCTACAAACTGGTTGTCCCCAGTGAGGGCGTTGAAGAGGGTGGTCTTACCGGCATTGGGATTGCCCGCCAGGGCGATGGTCACCATATCCAGTCCCTCCCCTCTTCCTGCCGGAGCTGATGGCCGGGGGCCACCTCCACTTGGGCCCCGTCGGCCCGGCGGAGGGTGAGGGTGTATCCCCGCAGCCGGAGCTCCACTGGATCTCCCAGGGGGGCCGCGCCGGTGAGCTCCAGGGCTGTCCCCGGTAAAATTCCCATATCCAGCAGCCGGCGGCGGGCCGCCCCCTGGCCTCCTACCCGCACCACCGTGTAAACCTGTCCCACCTTTGCCTTGTCCAAGGTCATGGCAATGTGCCTCCTTTGTGTGGTCGTTGGTTCAGCGTATGCAGGGGGAACCGGAAACATTCCGGCCCGGATACTGGGAAGCAGTTGTCCGCAGGGCGGGGTGGGGAAGGGAAACCCGCTGCCGCCTTGGGCTGGTGGGGCTATGACCAACGCCGTGGAATCCTTGAGGCCCGCCCTCATCCGACCCGGCCCGTAGGGCCGGCCCACCTCCCCCCCCCCAGGGGACGGCGATTGGCAGGCCCTGTGTGGCTTATGTAGAAAAATACCGTAGCAATCACACCAACGTAGCGAAGCACGTAGGCTTCCCCTTGGGGGGAAGCTGGCACCGAAGGTGACTGATGAGGGGGCGATCTCGTAGTAACGGTGGGTAGAAGAATCTCGTTGCCACCTTGGGCTGGTGATTCTATGACCAACGCCGTGGAATCCTCAACGCCCGCCCTCATCCGACCCGGCCTTTGGCCGACTCACCTTCAGAGCGAAGGAACTTTTTGACGAACTCTCGGGGAAAGCGCCGCTTGGCTGCGGCTGCACAAAAAGAGACCAGCGACTTTGCGCCGCTGGTCTCTTTTTATGCTTCCTCTTTCAGGGTAAAGGTTCGCTTCTCATAGTCAAGGATTCCCTCGGCCTTCATGCGCGCCAGCTCCCGGGTCATGGCAGAGCGGTCAGTGCAGAGGTACTCAGCCAAGGCGGTGCGGCCCATGGGGATGGTGAAGGTCAGGCTGCCGGTAGCCTCGGCCTGGCGAGTTAGGTAGGTCAGGAGCTTTTCCCGGATGGTGGTGCGGGAGGTGACCTCCAGTTTGTCCACCAGGGCCAGGTTCTTTTCGGCGATGAGCTCCACCATGTTCTCGATCATCCGGTGGTGGAACCGGCAGACCAGCTTGCAGGCGTGGAGAATCCGCTCGTAGTCCAGCAGGAGAATCCGGCACCGGGTGCGGGCCTGGTAGGCGATGGTCCGGTTTTTGGCCTTGACGCAGGTGTAGCTCTCCCCGAAAATGCTTCCCACCGGCAGCACGGACAGAAGGGATTTCTTCCCGAAATAATCCTCGCTGATCATCTCCACCTCGCCCTCCAGCACCACCCCCATGAGGGGATGGACCTCCGGCGTGCGCATGATGAAATCCCCCCGGCGGGGGGAAATTTCCCGGGCGCTGAGACAGCCCAGCATGGCCGTCAGGTCTTCCTCCGAGATGCCCCGGAAGAGGGGGCAGCTCTGCCGCAGTGCGTTTACGTCCATGGTGTACACCTCCCATTGCGTTCATTGTAAAATAGTTTGAGAAATGATGCAACTGCAACAGCCGATTTTTTGGATTTTTGTTATACTAAGCTTATTCAAACACGGAACAAAGGAGGAAC